>DASPJU010000167.1:0-2741 GCA_035628475.1 Salinarimonas sp.
GTCGTTCGGGGATGCCTGCGCCTGGAGCGGCGGACCGTCGACGGGCGGCTGGTGGTGCTCCATACGGCCCGCGCCGGCGAGCTCTTCGCGGAGGCCTCCCTGTTCGCCAACGCCTATCATTGCGACGCGGTCGCAACGTCCGTCGCGGTCGTGGAGGTCTACGACAAGGCCGGCCTCATCGCGGAACTGGGTGCGGCCGCCACGGCAGGTGGTCTTGTCGCCACCATGGCCCTTCAACTCCAGGAGGCCAGGAGCCGGCTTGAGCTGCGGAACGTTCGCTCCGCCCGCGAGCGCATCCTGCTCTGGCTCGACCTGCGGGCGGGACGGGACCGCTCAGTCACCATCGAAGGGGAGCTCCAGGACGTCGCGGCTGAACTCGGTCTCACGCGCGAGGCGTTCTACAGAACCCTGGCCGCCCTGGAGCGGGATGGTGTGATCAAGCGCGATGGAACCCGGATCAACCTACGGCGGCCTGCGCCCGCATGATCGTAATCATATGGCGATCCAAGCACCTGTCGTAGATGTGGGGCAGAAGGAGACCGTCATGAACCTCATTCCCGCCCTCACCCTCGTCCTCATGCTCCCCGCCGGCGCCGCCCTCTCGCAGCACTCCGGACACGATGGCCATGCCGGCGCAGGGCACGGCTCGCCCTATGCTGGCATGGAGAAGCGGGCCGTGAAGGCGCTCTCGGACGGGCAGATCACCGAACTCAGGGCCGGCCGCGGCATGGGCTTGGCCCTTCCGGCCGAGCTCAACGGCTATCCGGGACCGCTCCACGTCCTGGAGCTTGGGGACAGTCTGGGGCTCACCGCCGACCAGCGCGCTAAGGTGCAAGGGCTCTTCGACGCCATGAAGGCCGAGACCGTCGCGCTGGGCGAGCGCATCATCGCCGGCGAGACCGAGCTGGACCGGCTCTTCGCCGAAAAGCGGATCACGCCCGAGAACCTGAAGGCGTCCACCGCCGCCATCGCGGCTACCCAGGGCGAGCTCAGGGCCGCGCACTTGCGCTACCACCTGTTCACCCTGGAGATCCTTAGCCCCCACCAGGTCCAGGTGTATGGCAAGCTGCGGGGCTACGGGCACGCGGGCGGGCCCAGCCAAGGACACGGGGGAAAGCACTGACGGTCTGCGCACATTCAGGGTGGCCGGTTTTGGGACTGCAGGCCGTTCCGCGTGTTCGGGAGGTAAGGAGTTGCGACCTTGAGCGTATTGCAGGACTTCAGTTCCAGTCGACTTCACCGGAGACGCGCTGCGCTGCAGCCCGGAGGGCTCGCGATTGCTCACGCGCTGCGGCGTCCATGCCAGGAGGCAGAGCAGCCAGCATCGCGCTCTGGGCTTTCTCCCAGCAAGTGATCGCTCGCACTAATCGTTCCCGCCCGGCATCGGTCAAGCGGTAGAGCACGCGCCGACCCTGTCCGGACTGCGCCGTGACAAGCCCATCCTTGATCAGGCGCTCCAGATTACGAGCGAGAGTTGATCTCTCAATACCGATCTGGCGAGCGAGTTCAGCTGCGGAGCCGGCCCGTTCGGCTGCAATCATACCCAGAAGAGTAAACTGGGTGACCTCCAGCCCGACCTCGGCCAGCGAAGCGTTATAGGTGCGCGTGAGAGCGTTGGACGCCTGCCGCGTCGTGAGCACAAGGCAGGTCTCGCGCACGTGAGCAAGCTTCCGGTTCAGGTCAGGGCCGCTTGGCGTCTCGCTCATATTGTTGCATATACAACATCTTCTGAGTCGGGCGCAAGGCCGTTCGGGGCGGCTGGGGTTGGCTCTGGAGCGGTGTCATGGTTTCAATGCGACGCGTGGTTGTCACAGGTTTGGGCGCGGTCTCGCCTCTCGGGACGGGAGTCGAGATCAGCTGGCGACGGCTGCTCGCAGGAAGTTCCGGCTTGAGGCGGCTGACCGACCCAATGGTCAGCGACGTGCCAGCCAAGGTCGCTGGGACCGTTCTCACAAGATCCGAGGACCCGGAGGGCGGCTTCGACATCGACGCGGTGGTTCCTCCCAAGGACCAGAAGAAGATGGACCGCTTCATCGCGATGGCGCTGGCTGCGGCGGACGAGGCGATCACGCAAGCTGGTTGGCGCCCGACTTCGGAGCATGAGCGCGAGCGGACGGCCACGATCATCGCCTCCGGGATTGGCGGTTTTCCCCAGATTGCCGAGGCGGTGCGAACGGCTGATGCCCGTGGCATTCGACGCTTATCTCCGTTCACAGTGCCGGCGTTCCTCGTCAATCTCGCCGCGGGCTGGGTGTCCATCCGGCATGGCTTCAAAGGACCGCTCGGGGCGCCTGTCACTGCCTGCGCTGCGAGCGTTCAGGCCATCGGGGACGCAGCCCGCATGATCCGAGCGGGGGAGGTTGATGTAGCGATCTGCGGCGGCGCCGAGGCCTGTATCGACCGGGTGAGCCTCGGCGCATTCTGTGCGTCACGGGCGCTCTCAACGGCCTACAATGACACGCCGCACATGGCTTCTCGTCCCTTCGACGCCTCGCGTGATGGCTTTGTCATGGGCGAGGGAGCCGGCGTTCTGGTCATTGAGGCGCTCGAACACGCACAGGCGCGAGGAGCCCGTCCTATTGCGGAGTTGATCGGCTACGGGACGAGCGCTGACGCCTACTGATCCGCCCCCTTTGAAGTGGTCCGCCCTGAGGTATGGCTCGTTGAAGCCGAAGGAGGACGGACCGATGTCGCGCAAGAGACACAAGCCCGAGGAGATCGTCGCGAAGCTGCGGCCTGAG
>DASPJU010000168.1:0-3413 GCA_035628475.1 Salinarimonas sp.
GGGACGGGTCGCGGGCACGGAGCCACACGAACATGCCGCCCGCGGGCCGCTCGAAGACGAACCATTCCGACAGATGCGCGTCGAGCGCGGCGCAGAGCGCGTCGCGCCGCTCCCGGTAGAGGAGGATCATCCGTGGCTGTAGCGCGTCCACGAGGCCGCTCTCGATCGCGCCGAGGGCGACGAGCTGGCTCAGGCCGCCGGTGCAGAGATCGGACCCCTGCTTGGCGGCGGCGAGCGCCTCGACGAGCGCGGGCGCGCCGGCCACCCAGCCGATCCGCAGGCCCGGCGCGACCGCCTTTGAAAGGGTGCCCAGATAGGCGACGGGGCCGTCATAGGCGCCGTCTTGCTCCTCCTCCGCCGAGAGCGTGAGGATGCGGGGCAGGGGCGCGCCCTCGTACTGGAGGGCGCCGTAGGGGTCGTCCTCGACGAGCCAAGTCCCCGTCGCGCGCGCGGCCCGCGCCAGGGCGCGGCGCGTGGCGACGTCGACGAGCCGGCCGGTCGGGTTGGAGAAGTTCGGGACCGTATAGGCGAAGCGGGCGCCCGTAAGCGCCGCGAGCGCGTCGAAGCCCGGCGCGTCGAGCCGCATGGGGCGATACGCGGGGTGGCGCGGACGCCAGGCGTCGAGCGCCCCGAGATAGGTGGGGTCCTGCACCGCCACGGGCGCGCCCTCGTCGATGAGCGCCTTGCCGAGGAGGTCGAGGGCCTGGAGGCCGCTTGCCGTGACGAGCACGTTCTCGCGGCGCAGGCGCAGCGCGGGAGAGGAGAGACGAGCCGCGAGCGCGTCGCGCAAGGCGGGCAACCCCTCGATCGGCCCGTAGCCGAGCGCCTCGGCGGGGTGATGCGCGATCGCCGCGCGGGCGATCTCGGCGAGCTCGGCGGCGGGATAGGTCTCGAGGGGCGGAAGACCGCCGCCGAGATTGATGAGGTCCGGAATCGCGCCGGCCGCCAGGAAGGTGCGGGTCACGTCGTTGGACGCGCCGAGCCAGCGCGCGAGGGGCGGGCGCGGCGCGGGCGCGGCGGTCGGCTGGGACGGCATGGCTCTCGGTCGGCTGACCCGCGATCGGGTTCTGCGGCAGAATCCCTAGCACCGGCCTCCGTGGTCCGTCCAACGGCGCTCCGACGGGGCCGGGCGGCGCGCCCGCGCGTTGCGCCCCCGCCGCCCTTCGCTATGCTCCCCGTCCCCGCGGCCGATCCCGGCCGCTGGGGCGCGGAACCCCAGGAGAAGTGCTGCATGGATCCCGCGCGGATGCGCCGGTTTCGCCTCGATCGTTTTCAGGCGCCCCTGTGCGAGGTCGTCGAGCCGCTGCCCGAGCCCACGGGCACGCAGGTGCTCCTGAAGGTGCGCGCCTGCGGGGTCTGCCATAGCGACCTCCACTTCATGGACGGTTTCTTCGACCTCGGCGAGGGCCGCCGCCTCGAGCTCGCGCACATGGCGCCGCCGCGGGTGCTGGGCCACGAGATCGTGGGCGACGTCGCGGCGCTCGGCCCCGGCGCGTCGGGCGTCTCGGTCGGGGACCGGCGCCTGGTCTACCCGTGGATCGGCTGCGGCGAGTGCCGCATGTGCCGCGCCGGCCTCGACAATTACTGCTCGAAGCCGCGGACGCTGGGCGTGCGCGCCGATGGCGGCTTCGGGACCCATGTGCTCGTGCCGCATCCGCGCTACCTCGTGGACTTCGCGGAGCTTCCCGAGCATCTGGCGGCGACCTGCGCCTGCTCCGGCCTCACCGCCTACAGCGCCCTGCGCAAGGTGTCGCTCGCCGTGTCGGACGACAGCCTCCTGCTGATCGGCGCGGGCGGCGTCGGGCTGGCGGCGGTCCATCTCGCCCGCCTCCTGCTGCGCGCCGACCCGATCGTGGCCGACATCGACCCGGGCAAGCGCGCGGCGGCCGAGGAGGCCGGGGCGAGCCGCACCGTCGATCCGAGGGAGAGTGGCCTCGCCGAGCGCCTCGTCGCCGAGACCGGGGGCTTCGCGGCGGTGATCGACTTCGTGGGCAGCCAGGACACCGCGGAGCTTGCCCTTTCGGTTCTGCGCCGGGGCGGGCGGCTCGTCAGCGTGGGGCTGGTGGGCGGGGCGGTCAGCGTCGCGCTGCCGCTGCTGGCGGTCCGCACCATCATGCTCCAGGGCTCCTATGTCGGGTCTCTCGACGAGCTCAAGGAGCTCATCGAGATCCTGCGCACCCGCGGGCCCTATCCGCTCCCAATCAGCTCCCGCCCGCTCGCCGAGGCCAACGGGGTGCTCGACGACCTGAGGGCAGGGCGCATCGTTGGACGCTGCGTGCTGGTGCCGTAGGGCAAGCGCGGTAAACCCGTTCGAAACCCGGGCCGGCTATGGTCGCCCTTCGTGAACCGGGACGATCCCGGCAGAGATCGAGCGAAGCGGGGGCCGTCCATGGACACGACCGGGCAGCGAGTGCAGGATCCCACCGCGCGCGAACTGCTCAAGCAGGCCAACGAGCAGCTGGTCGTCGCCGACAGCCGCACCCGTCAGGCCGAGCAGCAGCGTGACGCGCTCCAGGCGCGGCTGGATGACCTCTCGGCCGCCCTCGAGGCCTCCGAGGCTCGGCGCCGCGCCGCCGAGGAGCGGCTTTCGGCCACCATGCGGGTTCTGGGCCCCTCGCTGGTCTCGCGCCTGCGCCGCCAGGGCTAGGCCGGCGCTCCGACCCGCTCAGGCGAGGATGTCCTTGTAGGTCTCGCGCAGGACATTCTTCTGCACCTTTCCCATCGTGTTGCGCGGCAGGTCGTCGACGATGACGACGCGCTTGGGGAGCTTGAACTTGGCGAGCCTGTCCGCGAGCGCCGCGAGCACCGCGGCCTCGTCAATCGCGGCCCCGGGCTTGCGCACCACGACCGCAGCGACGCCCTCGCCGAAATCTTTGTGCGGCACGCCGACCACGGCGCTCTCGACGACGCCTGGCAGGGCGTCGATCTCGGTCTCGATCTCCTTCGGGTAGACGTTGAAGCCCCCCGTGATGATGAGGTCCTTGCCGCGCCCGACGATGTGGACGTAGCCGCGCTCGTCCACCTTGCCGAGGTCGCCCGTGATGAAGAACCCGTCGGCGCGGAACTCGCCCGCGGTCTTCTCGGGCATGCGCCAATAGCCCCTGAACACGTTCGGGCCCCGCACCTCGATCATCCCGATCTCCTCGGAGCCGAGTACCCGGGCGGTCTCAGCATCGGCGATCCGCAGATCCACGCCCGGCAGGGGAAAGCCCACGGTGCCCGGCACCCGCTCGCCCTCATAAGGGTTGGACGTGTTCATGTTGGTCTCGGTCATGCCGTAGCGCTCGAGGATGGCGTGCCCGGTGCGGTCCTGCCATTCACGATGTGTGTCGGCGAGCAGCGGCGCCGAGCCGGAGACGAACAGGCGCATATGGGCGGTGGCCTCCCGCGTGAGGCCGGGATGGGCGAGGAGG
>DASPJU010000169.1:0-3956 GCA_035628475.1 Salinarimonas sp.
CGTATGGGGGCTTCAGATCAGCGACGACGGTCAGCAGGTCATCTACGTCGGCGGAGAATTCGGCGCCGGTTGCCTCTATCGTAACGACGAGCTCCTGCTGGAACCGAAGGACGGCTGGAAGTGCAGCGCTATCTTCTCATCGCGCATGAGCGCGGATGGCCGGGTCGCGGCCGTGGTCGTCGAGAACGAGCGGAAGGGGGAAGCATCCCTCGCGATCAACGGAAAGATCGAGAAGACCTACCCCGGCACGGTCGCGTTCCCCTCCATGAGCCGCGATGGGAAGGTGATCTGCTTAGCGTGGAAGCGGAAGGACGACAAGTGGCACCTGGTATTGGACGGCAAAGTCGGTCCGGAGTGCGATATGTTCACGCCGCCGGCCGTCTCGGCAGACGGGAAGACGATCGCCTACGCGCTTCAGATGGGCGACAAGACGACTCTGACGATCGGCGCCTCCACATTCCCCGGCGAGCGTGGAATTCATCGGATCTTCTTATCGCCCGACGGCAAAGCGCACGGGTTCATCATGGAGGACAACTCAACCGAGGCTCGAAGGTTCAGCGTCCGCGTCGGGGAGAGCCGAGGGACCGAACGGTATGCGCTTATCTATCCTCCGGTGTTCTCCCCGGATCAGAAGCACTGGGCGACCTTGGCGGTCAGAGCCAACAAGATGTGGATCCTCATCGACCAGCGCGCGATCGAAACAACGGACGAGGCCGGCGCCCCGGTGTTCAGCGCCGATGGCCGCTCGGTGTGCCACTGGGCTTTGGTAGGTCGGGACCTGGTCTGGAGAACCATTCCGGTGGGTGAGTAGCCCAACTGGCTTGCCTAAGGCAATTAAGACTGATGGGCTTCTTAAACTGGTTTCGAGAGTTGTTCGGCGGGCAAGCGCAGCCCAAAGAGCGAGTGCCTTTCTACGACGTTCCTTCTCGTCGCGTCATCTACATCCCCCCCGAGGAGCTTGCGCCGGGCGCCGTAAGGGCGAAGATCCAAGGAATTGAGGGCGTGGTGTGGATCTTGGCCGATCAGCTTCAAGCTGGTCCGCTACAGCACCCTCCATTCGATGAGGACGTTCGCCAGCACATCCGGCGCATTCAGGAAACCTTCGCGGAGCATCGTCCCATGTCCGCTGACGAATGGGAAGACGGGTTCCGCCGGGATCGCGATCCAATTCCGGAGATCGCCTTATGGATTCATGCTTCCGACATCTTTCGGGACTTCACGAAGGACGAACCGCTCGCGGATCGCCGCAAGAACGTTTATCAAGTGATCGTGGCTTGCCTTACATCGACTCCCGACATGGTCAGGCGAGTCCTTCCGCAAGGAAGCCTGTCGGGTGAGGAGATCGACCGCATCGTCGCCCGCTTCTTCCCCAAGCGATCGTCAGCTTCCTTGAAGCCCAGTTCTTGTGCCGTACTTGTGCCAACTTCAGGGCCAAACCGGGCCTTTTTGAGCCTCATCCGGCCCAAAACGAAAACCGCGTAAAGCTGAGCTAATGCCAGTTCTGAGCCACTCTAGCCCAACTGCGCCCCGACCCCCATTTCGCCCTCATAATCCCTTGGTTCCCGGTTCGAGTCCGGGCGGGCCCACCAAAATCCCTTGGGCGCTAGCGATTTACGTCGCCGCTCGTTTTGGCGTGATCTCGCCCTGGCGCATCCCCGAATGAAGAGCGGTCAGGATGATCGGCCGCAGGTAGACCGGGGCCTTTCCGAGAACCGACTTCTCCTCCTCGCTCGTGAGCCAGCGTACGCGGTCGTTGTGCTCGGGTAGCTGCGATACCCGGCGAGCCGGGTTCTGGTCGATGCAGCCCCTCTGCTCGGCCTCGCTCGGCGCGCCCGAAACGAACATCAACTCCCGATTGGTCGTGGCGGGAGCGATGGGCCTCTTGGTCCTCACGGACTTCTTGCCCACCCGCTGGTCCACGTACCGCTGAATCTCGCCCGGGGTGATCGCGCGGAGGATCATCTTCCCGAAGAATCCCCATGACCGCCACGGAGAGGTACTTGTCCCGCGCGTAGGTCGCGGGGGCGTGGGTCGCCTTGCAGTGGGGAAGGTACTCGTCCGTCACGAAGTCCTTGAAGACGCGCGGCTTGAGCCCTTCGATGTTGTTCACGCCGGTGATCTTGGCCTTGAGCATCTCGCCGGTCTTCTGGTGCAGGATCGCCTGGGCCTGATCCTTCGTCCGGGCACCCGTGCGTTCTCGGTGCCACTTCCCTCCATGCCCTTGTAGGGGATGCCCCAGCAAGGCTAGCCTTTGGTGCGCTCATCTCGCCATACGGTCGCCAAGGTCTCCTCCTTGCCGCAGCCGCGTCCTGTTAACCCGCTCAGGCCTCTGGCCGGGCCCCGGATCGCGCCGGCGATGGCTCGACTACCTTCCTGGAGGTCATGACGTCTCTGAATCTGAGGAGATCGCGCTCACGCGCCACGCCCGAACCAACGGTTGATTGTCGCCACTTTCTCTGGTCGCTTGCCCCTCGCGGGAGGTAGCTGCCCGCTTACGGGTCTGGAACTTCGCGACGCGAAGCTAATCCTTCGTGAACTCGTGGAGGAGGCGGATCATTTCGCGATCTCCACCGTTAATGCAGTAGATCGTACTTTCTGAATTCTCAACCTTCTCCACAAAGATCTTACCCTGCGAGATTTGAAGGTCCGTCCATAGCCCATCCGTCGGGAGGTCCCAAATCCTCTGCCCCCCGTCCTTGTCAAGGCAGTAGAGCCGACGCACGGGAGGTGAGGTGTCGTGCGCGGTGGTGAAATCCCCCAAGCGATGGGTCAACACGTACGCGAATCCCTCTTGGGAAGCTGCCACCTTCCGGATAGGCTGAGGGGCTTCGAACGGCCAGAGCACTTTCCCTGTGTCGGCGCTGAGGCTCTCCAGAAGCTGGTCTCGAACGGAGTAGAGCCGGCCTCCCGCAAGGAAGAGACTGTATCCCTTGGCCTTCCGGAGCTCGCTGCCGTCCTTCAGGCTGAGATACTTGATGTCGCCTTGGTGAGCGAAAGGACTGAAATAGACTTTTTCCGCGTCAGCCTGGACCTTCATCCGACTATGGCCGGTTGCGGCGACGTGCCAGATCCGCGTTCCGGTGGCCGCATCCAGGCCATAAGCTCCAAAGTAGTGGTGAACCGCCACAAGGCGGCCTTCGACGATCGGGGGGCCGAGCGAAAGCATCCGGGCTACCCCGTTCTCTTCCCAAGGTTTTTCCGTGAAGGTCCATTGGACTTTGCCGTTGGAGAGGTCCAGACAATACAGCAGGTCGATCCTGTAATTCTTCTCTCCCACGATGTACGCTTTGCCCCCCGATTCCCAGACTAGGGCGGGTCGTTCGACATAGGGATTGACCGGATCGGGGAGTTTCGTCTCCCAAAGTGTTTCGCCCTTTATGGGGTCGAGATAGTAAACGCGGTTTTCGCTTCCCACCAGGACCTTCCCTGAGGCCCCCGTCGCGATCGCGCCAATGGCGCCGGAAATAGAGATCTTCCAGAGTTCCTTTCCGGAGGCCCCATCCAGGCAAAGGAGTTCGCCATTCTTTGTCGGGGCATAAACCCTGGAGTCCGCCGCGAGGTACCGGCCTTGGACGATTCCTTCGATTTTCCATAGGATATTTCCTCCCTTCGCCAAACGACGGGCCGAATCCCGCAAGCGGCGGCGCACCTCGGGATCGAGATCCTTCCTTCTCAGCGCGTCGGCGATGGCAGGGCCGGCTATCCTCCCAAGCCTTTCGATCGATCTTTGAGCCTGTTCCCGCACGGAGATGTCATCGGAGTCGAGCTTCTGAATGAGCTCGGCGAACTTCTCGTCCTGTGCCTGGCCGGGTGTTACGGTCGGAAGCGGGTCTTGAAGGCGCGGTTTCGACAGGAACGTCAGGAAGGTCAGGGCGAGCATGAGAAACGACGCCGCTATCGCGAATCCTGGGCCGGACCGGCGCCAGGGTCTATCCTTCCTCGCATGGAGTTCCCCC
>DASPJU010000170.1:0-5770 GCA_035628475.1 Salinarimonas sp.
GTAGACGCCGCGCGAATCCATCACCACCGCCGTGACGAGCCGGTTGAAGCGCTCGCCGTAGAGCGCCCGGGTGGCCGCGTCCCGCATGTGGTCGGAGGCGACGTTGAGGGCGCCGAGGCTCATGATGCCGATGACCGCCACCGAGGCCACCACGAGGCTCAGGCCGGCGATGACGGCGAGCAGCTTCGACCGGATCCGCATTGTCCACTCTCCAGGCCCTGGGGCGGGCCGGCCCGGAGACTGGGGTCCAATATTTAAACTTTGCCTAAATCCGGCAATGAATTCATCCCGAGATCGGGGCGTGTACGTGACGTAGCGGCACCTTACCGAACGTCAGATCAGCCAATACTTGCGACGATTTGAGAAGAACGTGGGATCGACCGGCGCGACCCCGCGGGAGGGGCCGCGATCGGCGGGGCGGCCCAGGGTCCGTCAGACGATGCCGGGACCGCCGGACAGACCCCAAGTCCTTGATCGATCGTAGGTCCCCGCGAGCCGGACGCCACTGCCCCCCGACATCGCCTAGCGGTCGAGCACCTGCTTGGAGGCGACCGTGGAATCCTCGTTCAGGCGGTAGACCATGGGAACCCCCGTGGCGAGCTCGAGGCCCGCGATGGTCTGGGGGTTGAGCCCGTCCAGGACCATGATGAGCGCGCGCAGCGAATTGCCGTGGGCCGCCACCAGCACCCGCTCGCCGCGCAGGACGCGGGGCTGGATCTCGCGCATGTAATAGGGCAGCACCCGGGCCACCGTGTCCTTGAGGCTCTCGCCGCCGGGAGGCGCGACGTCGTAGGAGCGGCGCCACAGATGGACCTGCTCCTCGCCCCAGCGGGCGCGGGCATCGTCCTTGTTGAGGCCCGCGAGGTCCCCGTAGTCGCGCTCGTTGAGGGCGGGGTCGGCGACGGTGCGCAGGTCCGCCTGGCCGAGCTCCTCGAGGAGGAGGCGGCAGGTGCGCTGGGCCCGCGACAGCGCCGAGGTATAGGCGACGTCGAAGGACAGGCCGAGGCCCTTGAGGCGCCGGCCCGCGGTGCGCGCCTCCTCGACGCCGAGCTCCGTCAGGTCGGGGTCGCGCCAGCCGGTGAAGAGGTTCTTGAGGTTCCAGTCGCTCTGGCCGTGGCGGGCGAGCACGAGAAGGCGGTCCATCGAGGCGGGGCTCCCTTACAGGTCGTTGATGCCGAGCACGTCGGCCATGGAATAGAATCCGGGCTCCCGCCCGCGCGCCCAGAGCGCGGCGCGCAGCGCCCCGCGGGCGAACAGCGCCCGGTCATCGGCCTTGTGGACGAGCTCGAGGCGCTCGCCGGCGCCCGCGAAGATCACGGCGTGCTCGCCGATCACCGAGCCGCCGCGCAGCACCGCGAAGCCGATGTCGCCCGGCCGGCGCGCGCCCGTATGGCCGTCGCGGGCCGCGACCTTGCGCTCGCCGAGCCCCACGCCCCGGCCCGCCGCCGCGGCCTCGCCCAGCAGAAGCGCGGTGCCCGAGGGCGCGTCGACCTTGGCGGCGTGGTGCATCTCCAGCACCTCGATGTCGAAGCTCTCGCCGAGCGTCGCCGCCACCTTGCGCACGAGGCTCGCGAGCAGGTTGACGCCCGACGACATGTTGCCGGACTGGACGATCGCGACGCGCCCCGCCGCCGCCCGGATCCGCTCCAGGTCCGCCTCCGAGAGGCCCGTCGTGCCGATGACGTGGACGACGCCCCGCTCGGCCGCGCGCGCCGCGAGCGCCACGCTCACCGCGGGGCTCGTGAAGTCGACGACGCCGTCGGCGCCCTCCAGCGCGGTGTCGAGATCGCCGGTGATGGGCACGTTGCTGCGCCCGCAGCCCGCGAGCAGCCCGGCATCCTGCCCCAGGGCGATGGATTGCGGGTGCTCGAGCGCCGCATGGAGCGCGCAGCCGGGGGTCTCGCTCACCGACTTCACCAGCATGCGGCCCATCCGTCCGGCCGCGCCCATGATCACGAGCCGCATGTCCGCCATCGGCAGAGCCTCCCCGAGCATCGCCGCCCGCGGTAGCACCGACCGCGCCGCATGGGCAAGGGGCCGCGCAGGGCTCGGGCTCCGGGACCGGCATGACAAGCCCGGACGGCCCCGCTATGCAGGGGCGGGATCGTGGGGAAACGTCGCGTGCGCCTGATCGTGGAGAGCCTCGCCTGCCGCCGCTCGGGCCGGCGCGTCTTCGCGGGGCTGTCCTTCGCCCTGGGGCCCGGCGAGGCCCTGATCGTGACGGGGCGCAACGGGGCCGGCAAGTCGAGCCTGCTCGCCATGCTGGCCGGGCGCCTGCGGCCCGACGCGGGGGCGATCCGGATCGAGGAGGCGGGCGAGCGCACGCTTCCCGAATGCCTCCATCTCGTGGGGCACCGCGACGGGCTCAAGGGGGCCATGACGGCCCGCGAGAACCTCGACTTCGCCCGCGACCTGCTCGGCTCACGCTCGCTGCCGCCGGAGGAGGCGCTCGCCGAGGTGGGGCTCGCCCACGCCGCGGCGCTGCCGGTCGCCTATCTCTCGGCGGGGCAGCGCCGGCGCGTGGCGCTCGCCCGCCTCCTCGTGGCGCGCCGCCCCCTGTGGCTCCTTGACGAGCCCACCTCGGCGCTCGACGCCGCCTCGCAGGGCACGCTGTCCATCCTCATGAACGAGCATCTGGCGCGGGGCGGGATCATCGTGGCGGCCACCCACGCGCCCCTCGACCTGCGCGGCGTGCGGGAGATCCGCATCGAGCGCGCGGACCCCGAGGCGCCGGCCGCCGACTGGGGCTGGGAGGCATGAGCCGCGCCTTTCGCGCCCTCCTGGCCCGGGACCTCAGGCTCGCCGCCCGCATCGGCGGCTCGGGGGTGCTGGGCCTCGTCTTCTTCCTGATGATCGTGACCCTGGTGCCCTTCTCGCTGGGCCCCGACCTCAACCTCCTGGCGCGGATCGGCCCCGCGATCCTGTGGCTCGCCGCCGTGCTCGCCACGCTCATCGGCCTCGACCGCCTGTTCCAGGCCGACGAGGAGGACGGGTCGCTGGACCTCATGATCGCCTCGCCGCTGCCCCTCGAGCTCGTGGTGCTGGCCAAGGTCGCGGCGCACTGGCTCACCACGGGCCTGCCGCTGGCGCTGGCCTCGCCCCTTTTCGGCCTTCTCGTCGCCCTCGACCTCGCGGGGATGGGCGCCATGGTGGCGACGCTGCTGGTGGGCACCCCCGCCCTCACCTTCGTGGGCGCGGTGGGAGCGGCGCTCACGGTGTCGATCCGGCGCGGCGGGCTCATCCTGGCGGTCCTCGTCCTGCCGCTCATGATCCCCACCCTCATCTTCGGCGTCTCGGCCGCGAACGCGGCGCTGGGGGGCACCGTGCCCTTCTCGACGCCGCTGATGGTCTTGGGCGCCCTCACCCTGGTCAGCCTCGTCGTGGGGACCTTCGCGGCGGCCGCGGCCCTGCGCGCCGGCGAGTAGGCGCCGAACCGGAGCCGGCCGCGGAACGTTGGCCTGCACCGTTCCCGGCCGAGGCCTCCCGTGCAGCGCGTCTCCTCCTTCGTCTTCGCGATCGCCAGCGTCGCCCTGGCGCTCCTGTCGCTGGCCCTGATCGGGCTCGGCGCCCACGACATGTACAAGGCCTTCACGCTGCCCGACGGGAAGATGAAGGACGCGGTGCTCTCGGCGGTGGGCTACGTCATCATCGCGATCGCGGTCTTCGACGTCGCGAAGTTCCTCATGGAGGAGGAGGTGTTCAACGGCCGCGAGCGGCGCATCGCGTCGGAAGCCCGCCGCTCGCTCACGAAGTTCATCTCCACCATCGCGATCGCGATCTTCCTCGAGGCGCTCGTGATCGTGTTCCGGGTCAGCGCCGACCGGGTGGAGCAGCTCGTCTACCCCACCATGCTCTTCGTCGCCGGCACGCTGCTCGTCCTGGGGCTCGGCCTGTTCCAGCGCCTCTCGGCCTCCGTCGAGAACGAGGTCGAGGAACAGGACCGGGTCGACGAGCAGGCGCTGCCGCCCGACGGCCCGAACCTGCCGCCCCGGGTGACGTGAGGCCTGGGCGCGTTGCGCGCCGGGCGGCGCGGGTGCTAAGCCCGGCCATAAGGACCCTCACACGCTCAGGATCGCTCCCATGGATCTCGGCCTCAAGGCGAAGCGCGCCCTCGTCCTCTCCTCCAGCAAGGGCCTCGGGCGCGGCTGCGCCGAGGCGCTGGCCCGCGAGGGCGCGGAGGTCTTCATGACGGCGCGCAGCGCCGACACGCTCGAGGCCACCGCGGCCGCCATCACCGCCGCCGGACCGGGCCGCGCCCATGCCATGGTGGCGGACCTCACCCGCGACGCGGACGCCATCGTGGCCCGCGCGATGGAGGCCATGGGCGGCATCGACATCCTGGTCGCCAACACGGGCGGTCCCCCGGCCCGCATGGCCGTCGACGTGAAGCCCGAGGACTGGGCGCCGATGTTCGAGGCCATGGTGACGCCGATCCTGCGCATCGCCGCCGGGGTCTTGCCGGGGATGCGCGAGCGCGGCTTCGGGCGCATCGTCACCATCGCCTCGTCGGGCGTGCTGCAGCCGATCCCCAATCTTGCCATGTCCAACACCCTGCGCTCGGCGCTGGTGGGCTGGTCCAAGACCCTGTCGAACGAGGTGGCGGCCGACGGGGTGACGGTCAACATGGTCCTGCCCGGCCGCATCCAGACCGACCGCCTGGGCGAGCTCGACCGGGCCAACGCCGACCGGCAGGGCAAGTCCGTGGAGGACGTCGCCCGGGCCGCGATCACCCAGATCCCCGCCGGCCGCTACGGCCGGGTCGAGGAGTTCGCCGACATGGTCTGCTTCCTGGCCTCGACCCGCGCGAGCTACGTGACGGGGAGCCTCATCCGGGTGGACGGGGGCGCCGTGAAGGGGGTGTGACCCGCCCTCCCCTCTCCCGTGTGGGAGAGGGATGCACGAAGTGCCAGGGGGTGAGGGAGCACGCCGGGAGGTTCGCACCACCTCTCGGTGTCATGGCCGGGCTTGGCCCTCGACGGGCTCAGGATGAGGCCGGCTACCCAGTTCGCCTGTCCATCTGGATCCCCGGGCCGAGCCCGGGGACGACAAGCGGTGCGGCGGACCCGTTCAGCGCATGTTCCGGCCGCCCACCATCACCCCCGACCCCTCTCCCATCCGGGAGAGGGGAGACGTCGCCCTACCCCCCGATCTCCTCGCGCAGGATCTCCAGCTCCAGCCAGCGCTCCTCGGCGGCGTGGAGCTCCGCCTGCTGCGCCGCGATGGCGTCCGTGACCTTGGCGAAGGCCGCGGGGTCGCGGGCGTAGAGCCCCGGGTCGTCGAGGCGGCGCTGGAGCTCGGCGATTTGGCCCTCCAGCGCGGCCATGCGCTTCGGGAGCGTCTCGAGGGCGTGCCGCTCGTTGGAGGACAGGCGGCGCTTCTTCGCCGCGGGCTCCGCGGCGGGGCGGGGCGCCTCGGCCTTGCGCTCGGGGCGCGTCGCCGCCGCGGCGGCGCGGGCCGAGACGCCGGCGCCGCGCTGCGCCACCATGTCGGTGTAGCCGCCCGCATACTCGATCCAGCGCCCCTCCCCTTCCGCCACGATCACCGAGCCGACCAGGCGGTCGAGGAAGTCGCGGTCGTGGGAGACCAGCAGCACGGTGCCGGCATACTCGCCGAGCATCTCCTGGAGGAGGTCCAGGGTCTCGAGGTCGAGGTCGTTGGTGGGCTCGTCCAGCACCATGAGGTTGGAGGGCTGGGCGAGCGCGCGCGCCAGCATGAGGCGGGCCCGCTCGCCGCCCGAGAGCACGTGGACGGGGGTGCGGGCCTGCTCGGG
>DASPJU010000171.1:0-7397 GCA_035628475.1 Salinarimonas sp.
CCCGCCTCGCCGGCGCGCGCCGCCTCGATCGTGGCGTTGAGCGCCAGCAGGTTGGTCTGGCCCGCGATGTCGGAGATGAGCTTCACCACGTCGCCGATGCGCTGAGCGCTCGCGGCGAGCGTCTGGACGGTCTCGTTCGTGCGCCGCGCGTCCTCGACGGCGCGGGCGGCCGCGGACGTGGTCTGGGCGACCTGGGAGCCGATCTCGGAGGCCGAGGAGGCGAGCTCCTCGGTCGCGGTCGCGACCGACTGCACGTTGGCGGTGGTCTCCACGGCCGAGGCCGCGACGATGCCCGACTGCTGGTTCGTCTGCTCGGCGGTGGAGGACATGGACCTGGCCGTGGCCTCCATCTCGCCGGCGGCCGCCGTGACGTGCTCCACCAGGCCGCCGACCCGCTGCTCGAAGCTGCGCGCCAGCTCCTCCATGGCCCGCCGCTTCTCCGCCGCGGAGCGGGCGTCGAGGGCCTTGGCCTCCTCCTCGAGCTGCGTCCGCTCGAGGGCGTTGCGCTTGAACACCTCGACCGCCGCCGCCATGGCGCCGACCTCGTCGCGCCGCCCAACGCCGGGGACGTCCACGCTCGTGTCGTCGCGGGCGAGCCGCTCCATCGCGTCCGTCATCCGGCGCACGGGCACCGCGATCCCGCGGAAGAGGGCGAAGCCCGCCACCATGGAGACGAGCACCATGGCGGCGAGGCTGGCGAAGCTCGTGCCGTAGGACGCCGAGAAGGCGGCCTGCGCGTCGGCTTCGCGCTTCTTCAGGAGCTCGCGCTCGATGCCCTTGATCTCCGCCACCTTGGCCCGGATGCCGTCCATGGCGGCCTTGCCGGCCCCCGAGACCTCGAGCGCGCGCGCCGCCTCCCGGCTGGCGGGATCGCGCATGAGGGCGATCTCCTTCTCGGCCACGTCCCGGCGCCAGCCCTGGGCATGCCGGTTGAGCTCGGCCAGGCGATCCTGCTGGGCCGGGTTGTCGGAGGTGAGCCGCTTCACGCTCGCGAAGGCCGCCTCGTAGGCCTCGATGCCCTTGCGGTAGGGCTCGAGGAACCGGTCCTCGCCCCCGAGCAGGAATCCCCGCACGCCCGTCTCCTGGTCCACCATGGCGGCGGCGAGCTGGCTCATGCTGTCGAGGACCTCGTGGGTGTGGGCCGTCCAGCGGCTGCTCTGCTCGATGAAGGACAGGTTGCGGTAGTTCAGGGCCATCGCGCTCGCGACGATGACGACGAGGGTCGCGAACGCGACGATCAGCTTCTTGGCAATGGACAGGTTCGTCAGGAACGACACGTTCGGTCTCCGGGGCCGGGAGGGGCAGGCATTCCGTGACGGAATGCACCTGCTCCGGGCAGCTTCCCCCGGGACCGGTTAACGGCGGATTGATTAGGTCTCGCGCCGAGGTCGGGAATGTCGCCGGCCGACCGCTTCGGACGCCGCGGGGAGCGGAACGGCCGCGCGCCGGCCGGGCGAAGGTCAGGCCCGCGCCGCGAGCGGGACCGACAGGGGCTCCCGGGGGCGGCCGGCCGGCGCCAGGCGGGCCACGGCCGCCTCGATCCCGTCGAAGGCGTCCACCACCGCGTCCGGATCCAGCGCCGCGATCGGCACGTCCGTGTAGCCGAAGGTGACGCCGATCACGGGGATGCCGGCGGCGCGGGCCGCGGCGATGTCGGTGCGGGAATCGCCCACCATCACGGCGGCGCCGGGATCGCCGCCCGCGGCCGCGACGGTCATGAGGATGTGGCGCGGGTCGGGCTTGCACACCCCGAAGGTGTCGCGCCCGCTCAGGGCGTCGAAATGGTCGAGGATCCCCAGGCCCTTGAGCACGCCCCGGGCATGGGCCTCGAACTTGTTGGTGCACACCGCGAGCCGGTAGCCGGAGGCTGCCAGCCGCGCCAGCGCGGCGCGCGCGCCGGGATAGAGGCGGGTCGCGACGCACAGGCGCTCGGCGTAGAGGTCCAGGAACGCGGCATAGAGCGCGTCGAGGCGCTCGGGATCGACGGGGCCGCCGTCGGCGAGGCCGCGCTCGATGAGGGCGCGCGCGCCCACCCCGATCAGGGCGCCGGCCTCGGCCAGGGCCAGGGGGCGGCGGCCCTCGCCCGCCAGGATCGCGTTCAGCGTCGCGATCAGGTCGGGCGCGGTGTCGGCGAGGGTGCCGTCGAGATCGAACACGACGACGGGGGACGCGGGAACGGCCATGCGGGCTTCGCTAGCTTGGGACGGGGCGCGGGATCAAGGCGGGGCCCGCTCTGCTATCCTGCCCGTGATTCGTTAATCAGGGATGGGGACTTTCATGCAACAGCGGCAATCCGCCATGCGCGGCTTCCGGGCGCTGCTCGCGCTCGCCGCGGCGCTGGCGCCCGGCACGCTCCTCGCCGCGGCCTACGAGTTCGCCCCGGCGCCCCAGACCGACCTCAACCGCGTCTACCGCATCGACCGCGCCAGCGGCGAGGTCACGGCCTGCCAATACGGCCTGCAGGAGGGAGCCGTGGGAGCGACCCTGTGCTTCGGGCCGGGGGAGGGCGCGGGCGGCCAGGCGCCCGGCGAGTACAGCCTGGTGGCCTCCCGTCACGAGCGCGAGGGCGGCGTGTTCCGCGTGAACCTGCGCTCGGGCGAGATGAGCATCTGCTACGTGTTCGAGGGCCGGGTCGTGTGCACGCCCCAGACCAACCCCTCCGGGCCCGCGCCGGCCGCGGGCGTGCGTCCCCCGGCCTCGGGCGTCACCACGTCGCCGGGCTCGCGCTGACGCGGCGCCCGGCCGGTCCCGCCCGCCGGGAGGGGAGGTCCCACGAGGCGCCCGTGCGACGAGCGCCCGGATTCGCGTAGATCGAGCCGTGGAACCGGCCCTCAGGCTTGGCCGTTGCTCCTGCAGACAACAAGGAGATCCACGATGCTTCGCGGTGGTCTGTTGTGGCTGATCGGCATTCCCCTGCCGATCATCCTGATCCTCTTCTTCCTCGGCTACCTGAGCTGACCCCGAGTTCTGTTGCGTAACGGTTGCGTCGCGTTCGCGGCGTCCGGGCGGCGTATCGGCCCGGACGCCGTTCCCTCGTCCGGCTCGCGCCCCGCCGTCAGCGCCAGGCCGTGAGGCTCCGGGTGATGTCCTCCACGCCCGCGGCGGCCGTCTGCATGTTGTCCGAGATGTCCCGCGTGACGGCGCTCTGCTCCTCGATGGCGCCGGCGGCTCCGGTCACGTAGGTCTGGACCGAGTCCACCGCCGTGCTGATCGCGGCGAGCGTCTCGACCACGGTGGCCGAGACCGTCTGCATCGCCTCGATCTGCTCCGAGATGCGCGAGGTCGCGGCGGTGGTCTGGTTGGCGAGGTTCTTGACCTCGCTCGCCACGATGGCGAAGCCCCGTCCGGCCTCGCCGGCGCGGGCCGACTCGATCGTGGCGTTGAGCGCCAGCAGGTTGATCTGCCCCGCGATCTTGGTGATGAGCTGCACCACCCCGTCCATGGACTCCGCCGCCTGCCGCAGCGCCGTCGTGGACTGGTCGGCCGCGCGGGCATGGCCGTGGATCTGGTCCACGGCCTGCTTGGAGCGGCCCATGTTGACGGTGATCTCGCGCACCGAGGCGCTCATCTGCTCCGCGGCGGCCGCGACCGCCTGGACGTTGCGCAGGGTCTGGTCCGCGGCGTCGACCGCGGCGGTGCGGGCGTTCATGTTCTCGGTGATGTCGGTGGCGTACTTGACCACCTTGAAGGGCCGCCCGTTCATGTCGAGGATCGGGTTGTAGGTGGCCTGGATCCAGACCTCGCGGCCGTTCTTGCCGACCCGCTTGAACACCGCCGAGCGGAACTCGCCCCGGCGCAGGCTCCCCCAGAACTCCCCGTATTCCCGGCTCGCCGCATGGGCGCGGTCGACGAAGATCCCGTGATGCTGGCCCACCACCTCCTCGCGGCGATAGCCCATGGCGTCGAGGAAATTCCCGTTCGCCTCGACGATGCGCCCCTCCATGTCGAAATGGATGACGGCCTGGCTCTTGTTGATGGCGTCGATCTGGCCCGCGAAGTCGGCCGAGCGCAGCCGCTCGCCCGTGATGTCGGCGGCGTATTTCACCACCTTGAAGGGCCGGCCCATCATGTCGAAGATGGGGTTGTAGCTCGCCTGGAGCCAGATCTCGCGCCCGCCCCTCGCCAGGCGGCGGAACTCGCCCGACTCGTACTGGCCCCGCGAGAGGCGCTCCCAGAAGGCGGCATAGGCCGGGCTCCGGGCCTCGTCCGGATCCATGAAGATGGAATGGTGCTGCCCCACCACGGCGGCCCGGTCGTAGCCCACCGCCTGGAGGAAGTTGTCGTTGGCGTCCAGGATGACGCCGCTCAGGTCGAAATGGATGACGGCCTGGCTGCGGTTGATGGCCGCGATCTGGCCCGCCGAGTCCGCCGCGCGCAGTTGCTGGGCCGTCACGTCGGTGGCGAGCTTCATCACCTTCACGGGCCGTCCGGCGCCGTCGAGCACGGGGTTGTAGGTGGCCTGGATCCAGACGTCGCGGCCGCCCTTGGCGAGGCGCCGGTACTCGGCGGCCTGGAAGCGGCCGTCGCGCAGGGCGGCCCAGAACGCGGCATAGGCCGGCTCCTCGGCCTCGCGCGGGTCCATGAAGATGCGGTGATGCCGGCCCACCACCTCGTCGCGCGCGTAGCCCATGGCGGCGAGGAAGGTGTCGTTGGCGCCGAGGATCGTGCCGTCCATGGCGAACTCGATCATGGCGAGCGACTTGTCGAGCGCCTCGATCTTCGCCTCGAGATCCCGCCGGCTGCCCCAGCGCCCGCGTCCCGCCGTTCCGAACAGACCCATCATCGCGTTCCCAGACCTTCCCTTACGTCACCATGATCGGGAAGAATCGTTAACGCGGCCTTTGCAATCCGATGGATCGCGCCTTCATTCTACATAATTTTTCTGTATGACAACCCCGGCGCGCGGGCTCCGGCCGGACGCCACGCCCGGGAGCGTCCCGCCACGGGTCGGCGACGCCGCCGACCCACGCGGCCTCGCCCGCTCACTCCGCCGCGACGGGGCGGGGCCTGGCCCGGCCCTGGCGCTCGCGCTTGACGAGCTCGGCGGTCAGGAAAGCGATCTCCAGCGCCTGCTCGGCGTTGAGGCGCGGGTCGCAATAGGTGTGATAGCGGTCGGAGAGATCCGCGTCCGTGAGCGCCCGGGCGCCGCCGGTGCACTCCGTGACGTTCTTGCCCGTCATCTCGAGATGCACGCCGCCCGCATGGGTCCCCTCGGCCTGGTGCACGGCGAAGAAGTTGCGCACCTCCTGCATGATCTTCTCGAAGGGGCGCGTCTTGTAGCCCGAGCCCGCCTTGACGGTGTTGCCGTGCATGGGGTCGCAGGACCACACCACGTTGCGGCCCTCGCGCTTGACCGCCCGCACCAGGGCGGGCAGGTGATCGAACACCCGGTCGGCGCCGAAGCGGCAGATGAGGGTGAGCCGCCCCGCCTCGTTCTCGGGATCGAGGATCTCGATGAGCCGCAGGAGCCCGTCCGGGGTCAGCGAGGGACCGCATTTGAGGCCGATGGGGTTCTTGACCCCGCGCATGAACTCCACGTGGGCATGGTCGGGCTGGCGGGTGCGGTCGCCGATCCAGATCATGTGGCCCGAGGTGTCGTACCAATCGCCCGTCGTGGAATCGACGCGCGTCATGGCCTGCTCGAAGCCGAGCAGCAGCGCCTCGTGCGAGGTGTAGAAGTCGGTCACGCGCATCTCCGGATGGACCTCCGGGTCGATGCCGATGGCGCGCATGAAGTCGAGGGTCTCGGAGATGCGGTCCGCGAGCTCGCGATATCGCGACACCTGCGGCGCGTCCTTCACGAATCCGAGGGTCCAGGAATGGACGTTCTCGAGATTGGCGTAGCCGCCCGTCGCGAAGGCGCGGATCAGGTTCAGGGTCGCGGCCGACTGGCGGTAGGCCATGAGCTGGCGCCGGGCGTCCGGGATGCGGGCCTCGGGGGTGAACTCGATGTCGTTGACGATGTCGCCGCGGTAGCTCGGCAGCTCGACGCCGTCCACGGTCTCGGTGTCCGAGGAGCGCGGCTTGGCGAACTGGCCCGCCACGCGCCCCACCTTCACGACGGGCGAGCCGCCCGCGAAGGTGAGCACCACCGCCATCTGCAGGAAGACGCGGAAGAAGTCGCGGATGTTGTCGGCGGAATGCTCCGCGAAGCTCTCGGCGCAGTCGCCGCCCTGGAGCAGGAAGGCCTCGCCCCGCGCCACCTTGGCGAGCTGCCGCTTGAGCTTGCGGGCCTCGCCCGCGAAGACGAGC
Source organism: Salinarimonas sp. (assembly GCA_035628475.1). Taxonomy (GTDB): domain Bacteria; phylum Pseudomonadota; class Alphaproteobacteria; order Rhizobiales; family Beijerinckiaceae; genus Salinarimonas_A. Next base: position 6,253 of record DASPJU010000171.1, read on the forward strand.
GGCGGAAAGCCGGCGAGCTGGCGCTCCACGCCCGCCAGGGCGTCGAGGTCCGGATAGGCCGGCGCCTGCTGAATGGGCTTGCCCCTCCAGCTGTCGGGCGTCCACCGCTCGGTCATGGCATCCTCGTCTTCGATTCCGGTCTGTCGCTTGGTCTCGCGATCACCTGGTTGATGGGAGGGCGCTCTATACACGAGGCGCGGGGGGAGGGCGAGACTGTCGTTTGCCGGATGGGAGAGAGGAGGGCGCGTCCTCACCCCACCGCCTGCGGCCGCTTCACCACGAAGGGCGTGCGCATCGTCACGAGCTCCTCGGCCGCCGTGGGATGCACCGCCACCGTGCGGTCGAAATCCGCCTTGGTGGCGCCCATGGTCACCGCGATGCCGGCCATCTGGATGATCTCGCCCGCGTCCGGCCCCATCACGTGGACGCCGAGCACCCGGTCGGTGCTGCCCTGCACGACGAGCTTCATGAAGGTGCGCTCGTCCCGGCCCGACAGGGTGGCGCGCATGGGGCGGAACGCCGTCTTGAAGATCACCACGTCCTCGCCGTGCCTGCCCCGGGCCGCCCCCTCGCTCATGCCCACCACGCCGATCTCGGGGGTCGAGAACACGGCGGTGGGGATAAGGTCGTGCTCGACGAGGGTCTCGCGGCCCCCGAACAGGGTATCGGCGAAGGCGTGGCCCTCGCGGATGGCGATCGGGGTCAGTGCCGCCCGGTTCGTCACGTCGCCCACCGCGTGGACGCCCGGCGCCACCGTGCGGGAAAAGGAATCGACCGGGATCGCGCCGACCTCGTCGGTCTCGATGCCCACGGTCTCGAGCCCCAGCCCTTGCGTGTTGGGCCGGCGCCCCGTGGCGACCAGCACCTGGTCGACCTCGACGGCGCGCCCGTCCGAGAGGCTCGCGCGGATCGCGCCGCCGGGCAGCCGCTCCAGGCGCTCCAGGGTCCGCTCCAGCACGAGGTCGATGCCGCGCCCCCTATAGGCCTCGCCCAGCAGCGTCCGGATCTCGTCGTCGAAGCACCGCAGCAGGCGGTCGCCCCGGTGCAGAAGGGTGACCCGGGAGCCCAGCCCGTTGAACACCCCGGCGAACTCCACCGCGATATAGCCACCGCCCACGACGAGGATGCGCTCCGGCAGCCGCTCG
>DASPJU010000172.1:0-2930 GCA_035628475.1 Salinarimonas sp.
CGCACTTGTTCACGAAGGTGACGCGGAACGAGAAGCCGATGTCGCCGAAGATCTCGGCGTTCTCGGCCCATGTGATCACGGTCCTGGGGCTCATCACGGTCGAGAGGTCGCCGTTGATGAAGGCGCTGCGCGTCAGGTCCGCCACGCGGACCATCTTGTTGATGGTGTCGCGCCCTTCCGGCGTCGACTGGAAGTGCTTCGCCTTGGACAGGACGATGTCCACCTCCTTGTCGTGGGGGAGGTAGTTGAGCGTGGTCACGATCGACCAGCGGTCCATCTGGCCCTGGTTGATCTGCTGGGTGCCGTGATAGAGGCCCGACGTGTCGCCCAGGCCCACCGTGTTGGCGGTGGAGAAGAGGCGGAAGCTCGGATGCGGCTTGATCACCCGGCGCTGGTCGAGGAGGGTCAGGCGTCCCGACTGCTCCAGGATGCGCTGGATCACGAACATCACGTCCGGGCGGCCGGCGTCGTACTCGTCGAAGACGAGCGCCACGTTGTTCTGCAGCGCCCAGGGCAGGATGCCGTCCTTGAACTCGGTGACCTGCTTGCCTTCTTTCAGCACGATCGCGTCCTTGCCGACGAGGTCGATGCGCGAGACGTGGCTGTCGAGGTTGACGCGCACGCAGGGCCAGTTGAGCCGCGCCGCCACCTGCTCGATATGGGTGGACTTGCCGGTGCCGTGGTAGCCCGTGACCATGACGCGCCGGTTGCGGGCGAATCCCGCCAGGATCGCGAGCGTGGTCTGACGGTCGAACAGGTAGTCCGGATCGAGCTCGGGGACGTGCTCGTCGGAGCGGGCATAGGCCGGCACCTCGAGATCGCTGTCGATCCCGAAGACCTGGCGGACCGACACCTTCATGTCCGGCAGGCCCGGGGCGGTCTCGTTCAACGTGGGCATCGTGGTCTCTTTCTGCGGGCGGTGAGCGGGGAGCGTTCCCGCAATGGCCTGCGGGGGTGGACCGCCCAAGCTTTACCTATCGTCGGAGGGAGCCCCACGCAACGTCTGCATAACGTCGCCGGGCCCGGCGGAGTTGCGGGCCGGAGTCAGCACAGGCCCGCGGCCTTGAGGGTGTCGTGCGCCTTGATGATGTCGCGCAGGCGGTCCTCGAAGGAGCGGTCGCCGCCATGGGCGTCCGGGTGGAACTTCTTGACCAGGCTCTTGTAGGTGGAGCGGATCGTCGCGGAATCCGCCCCCTCCTCCAGGCCCAGCACGTCGAGCGCCTTGCGCACGGGCCCGCTGTAGCGCGGCGCGGGCGGCTCGGCCCGGCGCCGGGGCGCCTCGCCGACCCCCTCGCCGCGCATGACGCCGAGCGGGTCCGAGAAGGCCCAGTCGCGCGGCTGCGGGGACGGGGCGCCGCGCTCGCGGCCCACCTTGTTCACGCCCATGGCCCAGGTCGGGCGGTGGCCGACCACCGCGTCCTTCTGGAAGGCCGCCACGGCGTCGTCGCTCATCCCCACGAAATAGTTGTAGTTCGCGTTGTACTCGCGCACGTGGGCGAGGCAGAAGCGCCAGTACTGGCCCTCGCGCCCGCGCCCCTTGGGCGCCCGGTGGTCGCCGGGCTGGCCGCAGCCCTCGCGCTCGCACAGGGGCCCCGCCGCCTCGCGCGGCTCGTCGCAGGAGGGCTTGATGCGAATCCGATCGAACAGGCGCGAATTGAATTCCATGGTCAGCCGATTATGAGGCATGGGGTGGGGCCGGCAAGGTCCCCGGGGTCGCATGCGCCGCATGGGTGATACGACGCGGGCAGGCGCTTTGTTCCGGGCGCGACGGGGCACCGCGAGGGAAGGGACGCGAACGATGACGATGAAGGAGCTGATCGAGACCCGGCTGCGCGAGGCCCTGGCGCCCGACATCCTGGCCGTCGAGGACGAGTCCCATCTCCATGCCGGCCATGGGGGCTGGCGCGAGGGGGGCGAGACGCATTACCGACTTCATGTGGTGGCGGACGCCTTCGCGGGCAAGAGCCGCGTCGAGCGCCACAGGCTCGTCAACGACGCCCTCAAGGACGCCTTCGCCCGAGGCCTGCACGCGCTGGCCATCAAGGCCGCGGCGCCGGGCGAGTAGGGCGCCCTCAGTCGGGAACCACGAGCGGCTCCAGGGCCGCCCGCACGGGGTCGGGGATCGGCACCGGGGCCTGCGTTCCCCGGTCGACATAGACATGGACGAAGCGCCCCTGCGCGGCGGCCTCGTCCTCGCCCGCCTTGAAGATCGCGAGCCGGTAGAGCACCGAGGAGCGCCCGAGCGCCGCCACCGCGAGCCCCGCCTCGACGGTCTCGGGAAAGCTCAGCGAGCGGAAATAGGTGCAGGCCGTCTCGACCACGAGGCCGATGACGGGGCTCGCGGCGGTGTCGAGGAGGCCCCGCTCCACGAGCCAGGCGTTCACGACCGTGTCGAAGTAGCTGTAATAGACCACGTTGTTGACGTGGCCGTAGACGTCGTTGTCCATCCACCGCGTGGGAATGGGCCGGAACAGCCTGAAGGCGGCGCGGGTGAGGGGCGCGGGCTTCACCAGGCGGCCTCGTAGATCGCCAGGGCGTCCTCCGGGGCGACGGGGCGCGGGTTGTTCACGAGGAGGCGGGTCTGCCTCATGGCGTCCTCGGCGAGGAGCGGCAGCGCGTCGCGCGGCACGTCGGCGTCGCGCAGGCGCGGCGGCAGGCCCAGATCGGCGCAGAGCCGCTCGATCCCCGCCACGAAGGCGTCCGCCCCGGCGCCGGGCGGGAGGTCCGGGAGGGCATGGGGCGCGAGCTGCGCGTAGAGCGGCCCGCAGGCGGGGGCGTTGAAGCGCAGGACGTGCGGCAGGACCAGCGCGTTGGAGAGCCCGTGCGGGATGCCGAAATGGCCGCCGAGGGGATAGGCCAGCGCGTGCACCGCCGCCACGGGGGAGTTGGCGAAGGCCTGGCCGGCCAGCATGGAGCCCAGCAGCATGGCC
>DASPJU010000173.1:0-6445 GCA_035628475.1 Salinarimonas sp.
AGTCCGACGTGGAGGCCAACACCAAGGCTGTCGATTCGCTCCTCAACTACGAGACGGTGAAAAATTTCGGGGCCGAGGCCCGCGAGACGGCCCGCTACGACCGCTCGATGGAGCGCTACGAGCGCGCCTCGACCCAGACCTACACCTCGCTCGCGGTGCTCAATTCAGGCCAGGCGGTGATCTTCACCATCGGCATGACCATCGTGATGTGCCTCGCGGTGCGCGACATCCAGGCGGGCCGCCAGACCATCGGCGCCTTCGTGCTGGTCAACGCGATGCTGATCCAGCTCTACATCCCGCTCAACTTCATGGGCATGCTCTACCGCGAGATCAAGCAGGCGCTCATCGACATCGAGGAGATGTTCCGCATCCTGGAGCAGAACCCCGAGATCCAGGACCGGCCGGGCGCGCTGCCGCTCCGGGCGAGCGCCGGCACCGTGCGCTTCGAGGACGTGCGCTTCGCCTACGATCCCGACCGGCCCATCCTCAAGGGCCTGAGCTTCGAGGTGCCGGCGGGGCGCACGGTGGCGATCGTCGGCCCCTCGGGAGCCGGCAAGTCGACGATCTCGCGGCTGCTGTTCCGCTTCTACGAGCCGCAGGCCGGGCGCATCACCGTCGACGGCCAGGACATCGCCGGGGTCCAGCAGGCCTCCCTGCGGGCGGCCATCGGCATGGTCCCGCAGGACACGGTCCTGTTCAACGACACGATCGGCTACAACATCCAGTACGGGATGTGGGACGCCGGCCCCGACCAGGTCCGCGAGGCCGCGCGGCTCGCCCAGATCGACCGCTTCATCGAATCGCTCCCCGACGGCTACGACACGCCCGTCGGCGAGCGCGGCCTGAAGCTGTCGGGGGGCGAGAAGCAGCGCGTGGCCATCGCCCGCACGATCCTCAAGGGCCCGCCCATCCTCGTCCTCGACGAGGCGACCTCGGCGCTCGACACTTTCACCGAGAAGGAGATCCAGGACGCCCTCGACCGGGTCAGCCGCGGGCGCACCACGCTCGTCATCGCGCACCGCCTCTCCACGGTGGTCGGCGCCGACGAGATCATCGTCCTGGACAAGGGTGTCGTGGTCGAGCGCGGCGACCACCTCACCCTGCTCTCCCGCAACGGCGTCTACGCCGCCATGTGGAGCCGCCAGCGCGAGGCGGACGAGGCCCGCGAGGCCCTCAAGCGCGCCGAGGCCGAGGAGGACGAGCGCCTGCGGCGCGGCGCGGAGGCGTGAGGCGATCTCCCCTCTCCCCATCGGAGAGGGGAGTGGTCGCAGTTGACGCCCGGCGGTCCATGGGCCATCCGACGCGAAATGTGAGGAGTTCTGAGCCGTGGATTTCTACGAGTCGATCCGAAAGGCCCTGGTGCCGATCCACAAGGAGGGCTACCCCTTCATCGCGATCGGCATCTTCGCGACGGTCATCCTGTCCTGGCTGTGGTCGCCGCTCGGCTGGATCGGCGCGATCCTCACCGTGTGGGTCTGCTACTTCTTCCGCGACCCGCCTCGCACCACGCCCCATCGCGACGGCCTCGTGGTGTCCCCCGCCGACGGCCGGGTGAGCCTCGTCACGACCGCGATGCCGCCCGCGGGCCTCGACCTGCCGGCCGAGCCGATGCTGCGCATCTCGATCTTCATGAACGTGTTCAATTGCCACGTGAACCGCTCGCCGGTCTCGGGCACGATCGTGCAGCAGCTCTACAGCCCCGGTCTCTTCCTCAACGCCGAGCTCGACAAGGCCAGCGACGACAACGAGCGCAACGCCCTCGTGATCGAGACGACGGGGGGGCGCATCGGCGTCGTGCAGATCGCGGGGCTGGTGGCGCGGCGCATCGTGAGCTTCGTCAAGCCCGGCGAGGCGCTGGCGGCGGGCGAGCGCTTCGGCCTCATCCGCTTCGGCTCGCGCCTCGACGTCTACCTGCCCCTCGACGCGCGCCCCCTGGTCGGCGTCGGCCAGAACGCCATCGCGGGCGAGACCGTGCTGGTCGACCTAAAGGCGCAGGAGCCGGCCCGCACGTTCCGGACGAGCTGAGGATCACAGCGCCGCCAGCGCCGCCGGGAGATCGTCGAAGCGCGCGATGAGGCGCTCGGCCCCGAAATCCTCCGGCCGGCCGTGGGCATAGCCGTAGGTGACCGCGATCACGGGCAGGCCAGCGGCCTGGCCGGCGCGCACGTCGTGGTGGTTGTCGCCCACCATCGCGGCGCGGCCGGGCGCCACGCCGAGCCGGCGCAGGGCCTCGCGCACCGGGGCTGGATCGGGCTTGCGCCGGGGCAGGGTATCGCCGCCGACCACCGCGTCGAGGAGCGGCGCGAGGGCGAGGTCGCCGAGCACCGCGTGGGTCGCGGCCTCGGGCTTGTTGGTCACCACCGCGAGCTTGAGGCCCCGTGCGCGCAGGGCCGCGAGGGTTTCCGGCACGCCCGGATAGGGGCGGGTATGGGTCGTGGCCTGACGGCCGTAATGATCGAGCAGGACCGGGAGGAGCTCGCCCGCGCGCGCAGGGTCGGACCCCGTGCGGGCCAGGGCCCGCTCGAGGAGGACGCGCGCCCCGTCGCCGATCATCGACCGGGTCTCGTCGAGGTCGACGCGCCGCAGGCCCTGCCCGGCGAGCACCCGGTTGAGCGCCTCCATGAGGTCGCGGGCGCTGTCCACCAGCGTCCCGTCGAGATCGAGCAGCACGGCGTCGAAGCGCATGGATCCCTCCTGTCGCGTCATGCCCCATGGGGCAGCCGCGCGGGGAAGTCCAGCGGTCAGCCGAGCGAGCACCCCGCCTTGCCGCGGATCGTGCGGCTCGGCGGCTTGCCGCCCCTGGGGGCTTCCTGCGTCACGATGAGCTCGTAGGTGCCGGGCGCCTCCAGCTCCTCCTCGTCGACAGCCGTGCGCAGGATCACCGTGACGGTGCCCTTGCGTCCGTTCCGGGACCAGGCGCGGCGCAGCGCGATGTCGATCCGTCCGCCGACGATCCAGCGCTGGACGACGTCCTCCTGCGAGAAGACGACCCGCGTGGGGCCGCGCGGCGTCCCTCGGCCGACGAGCCGCAGCTCGGAGCGGAAGCTCAAGATGGCGCCGGACCCGGAGCGGCCCATCAGGCCGGAGAGCTCGAAGCGCACGGCCCGGTCGTCGATGCCGCAATCGAGATTGGCGGTCGCCGCGGCCGGTCCCGCATGAAGGACGAGAAGGGCGGCCAGGAGGGCGGGACGGGCCGTCACGGCGCGCTCTCCAGGGCGCACAGCACCGGGCCCTCGATCAGGCGCTCGACGCCCTCCGGCAGGCCCTCCGCCTCGCCGGACGCGAGGTCGACCGCGTAGGTGCCGTTCGGCTCGCCGGGGGGCGCGCCCTCGCGGCTCGCGGTCATGATCACGTCGATCGATCCGTAGGGGCCGCTCTCGCGCTCGCGGTAGAGCCGCAGGCGCACCTCGCCGTCCATGACCCAGCGGTCGAAGAGGTCCGCGCCGCGAAACTGCGCCCGCGCGAGGTCGGCGGGCAGGCCCGGCTCCTTCAGGGCGAGCTCGGCGTCGAAGCCGGTGATCGCGCCCGCGCGCCCCGGCCCGACGCGGCCGCTCGCCGTGAGGATCACATGCTCGTCGTCGGCCCGGCAGGTCAGCCGTCCGGAGGCCTGGACCGGCGCCGCCATGACGAGAAAGGCCAGGAGGGCGAGCGCGCGCATGCGGTCAGTGTAGCTCCGCGCGGGCGAAGGTGAAGGGCACGAGCATCAGCTCCGAGCCCTCCTCGTCCTCCACATGGATGCGCCAGTCGCGGAAATCGCCGAGCCCCGAGACCCGGTCCATGACCAGGCGGGCCAGCGCGAGCGCCTCGCGATGGGCCTCGGCCAGCGAGGGCACGTCGCGCCCGGCGCGGTCGCGCAGGGCCTCATGGGCGTTGGTGCAATGGAAATAGAGATGAGCCATGGCCGTCCTCCTGGACGTGGTCTTGCGACGGGCCGTGCCGTCCATGGGCGCAAGGTCCCCCGCGAACGTTTCAGCGGATTTTCGCGACCGCGACCGTGCCGTTGCGCACCGGTCTCGTGTCGGGCCCTGGGTCACCGCCCGTGCGGTACCGCACCCCGTGCCGGCTCAGGGTCCGCCACATAGCCTGGACGGCAGGACGGACCCGCGCGAGGATCGCGGGCGGATGCCTGGGGAGGGCAGCAATGGCCGCGCGAGCGCGAATCGTGATCGTCGACGACGAGGTCGACCTGGCCGAGGCCTATGCCGAGTACCTGGAGGATCTCGGCCACGACGTGACGGTGGCGTCCTCCGTGAGCGGGCTCGACGCCGAGATGGCCCGCGGCCCCGTCGATCTCGTGATCCTCGACCTCAACATGCCCGGCGAGGGCGGCATGGACGCCCTGCGGCGCCTGCGCGGAGCGGGCTTCGGGCCCGTGCTCATCCTCACCGCCAATCCCGACCCGATCGAGCGGGTGATCGGCCTCGAACTCGGGGCCGACGACTTCGTGGTGAAGCCCGTGGAGCCCCAGGAGCTCGCCGCACGCGCAGCCGGGCTCCTGCGGCGGTATGGCGGCGCCGCGCGGGATCTCGTGGCCTTCGAGCGCGCCACGGTGGATCTGGGCGCAGCCCGGCTCCTGCGCATCGGGCAGGCGCCCGAGCGGCTCGGCCCCGGCGAGGTGGTGCTCATCCGCACCTTCACCCGCCATCCCAACCAGGTGCTCACCCGGGAGGACCTGATGCGGTTGGCTCCCGCCGACAGCCACGACGCCTTCGACCGCGCCATCGACACCCGCATCGCCCGCCTGCGCCAGAAGCTGGACACCGAGACGATCGTGACGGTGCGGGCCAAGGGCTACATGTTCGTGCCGCCCGCGAACGCGCAGTCCAGGGGCGATTGAGCCGGGACGGTCACGCTCGCCCGGCTCCAGCAGATGGGAGCGGACGCGCGGACACGGATCATGTATGGGGTCTCGCAAAAGGCTGAACGCCATGGCAGGGGCACCGTGATTGCGGACGTGACACAAGCGGTCGAACCTCCGGCGACGCAGGCGCTCGACCCGCGGCTCCTGGCCGCCATGCTGGACGCGATGCCGACGCGGTGCGCCTTCGTCGACCGCGACCATCGCTACGTGTGGGTCAACCGCGCCTTCCTGGGGTTCCGGGGCCTCGGCGCCGACGCCGTGGTGGGGCGCCACGTGGCGGACGTGCTCGGCCGCGACCTCTACGAGAGCCATCTGCCCTTCGAGGCCCGGCTCATGCGGGGAGAGACCGTGCGCTGGGAGGGCTGGGTCGGCTACCCGGCGATCGGGCGCCGCTACGTCCAGGAATGGCTCGCGCCCTATTTCGTCGACGGCGCCTATGTGGGCGCGCTCGCGTTCGGCCGCGACATCACCGATCTCAAGGCGCACGAGGGGGAGCTCGCCCAGCGCCTCGAGGCCCTGCGCCGCAGCGAGGCCCTCAACGCCGCCGTCGTCTCCTCCGCGCTGGACTGCATCATCGTGATCGACGAGGCGGGCTGCGTCCTCGAGTTCAACCCGGCCGCGGAGACGACCTTCGGGCTGAGCCGCGCGGACGTGCTGGGCAAGCCCATCGGCGACTTCATCGTCCCGCATCACCTGCGCGATCGCCACGCCGCGGGATTCGAGCGCTACATCCGCACGGGCGAACGCCACGTCATCGGCCGGCGCATCGAGATCGAGGGCCTGCGCGCCGACGGCACGATCTTTCCCGTGGAGCTCACCATCACGGAGGTGAAGCTCCCCGATCGCCGGCTCTTCACGGCGCATCTGCGCGACCTCACGGCCGCCAAGGAGGCCGCGGCCGAGATCGAGAAGCAGCGCGGCCACATCCACCAGATCGAGAAGCTGTCCGCCATGGGCTCGCTGCTCGCGGGGGTGGCGCACGAGCTCAACAACCCGCTCGCCATCCTGATCGCCCAGGCCACCCTCCTGAAGGACAAGGCGCCGACCGAGGACGTGCGCCGGCGCGCCGAGCGCATCCATGCCGCCGCCGAGCGGTCCGGGCGCATCGTGAAGAGCTTCGTCGCCATGGCGCGGCAGAAGCCGCCCCGGCGCGAGCCCACCGACCTCCACGACGTGATCCGCGCCGCCGCCGAGATGACGGCCTATGGCCGGCGCAGCGCCGGCATCGCGCTCCATCTCGACCTCGCCGAGACCGTGCCCGTGGTGAGCGCCGACCGCGACCTCGTCGGGCAGGTCGTGGCGAACCTCCTGCTCAACGCCCACCAGGTCCTGGTCGACCGTCCCGATCCGCGCGAGATCTGGATCTCGACCCGCCTCGCGCCGGACGGCGTCGTGCTGGAGGTCGCCGACAACGGCCCCGGCGTGGCTGCGGCCATCCGCGAGAAGGTGTTCGAGCCCTACTTCACCACCAAGCCCGTGGGCGCGGGGACGGGGATCGGCCTGTCGATCTCCCGCAGCGTCGTCGAATCCCATGGCGGGCGCATCACCCTCGCCGACCGGGCCGGGGGCGGCGCCTCGTTCCGC
>DASPJU010000174.1:0-2292 GCA_035628475.1 Salinarimonas sp.
CGGCTCCTCCACGCTGGTGGCCGCCCTGGTACGGACCGACCTCGGCCGAGAGAAGGCCCACCAGAACCTGACCACCTTCCTGGTGGAGAAGCCCGCCGGGTTCGGTGAGGTCGTTCCGGGGCTGACCATCCCCGGGAAGATCGACAAGATGGGTTACAAGGGCGTGGACACCACCGAGCTGGTGTTCGACGGCTTCCGGATCGGCGCCGAGGCGATCCTCGGCGGCGAGCCGGGCCGGGGTTTCGCGCAGATGATGGACGGCGTCGAGGTGGGCCGGGTCAACGTCGCCGCCCGCGCCTGCGGCATCTCCATCCGCGCCTTCGAGCTGGCCGTGGCCTACGCCCAGCAGCGGGAGACGTTCGGCAAGCCGATCGCCCAGCACCAGGCCATCGCCTTCCAGCTGGCCGAGATGGCGACCAAGGTCGAGGCCGCGCACCTGATGATGGTCAACGCGGCCCGGCTCAAGGACACCGGTGAGCGCAACGACGTGGCCGCCGGCATGGCCAAGCTCCTGGCGTCCGAGTACTGCGCCGAGGTGACCCAGGACGCGTTCCGCATCCACGGTGGCTACGGCTACTCCAAGGAGTACGAGATCGAGCGCCTGTACCGCGACGCGCCGCTGCTGCTCATCGGCGAGGGGACGTCGGAGATCCAGCGCATGGTCATCGGCAAGAAGCTCCTCCAGCGCCACAAGATCTAGTGGCCTCCGAGGCTCCGAAGCTCATCGAGGCGGCCGTCAAGGCCGTCCTCGAGGAGGTGCCGGCCCTCAAGCCGCTGAAGCTCGTCGTGGGCGTGGACCTCCACGCCCGCGGCGACACGCAGCAGTTCCGCCTCGTCATGCCCGACGTCGCGGTCACGAAGGACATCGCGGCCGACGCCAAGGTCCGCATCGAGATGCGCCGCGAGTTCTTCAACGCGATGCTCGAGCACGGCGCCCGCGTCGCGGACTGGCGCATGGCCTTCCTCGAGGGCCGCGCCAAGGCCACCGGCGTCGAGCAGTACCTCAAGCTCATCGCCCAGGTGGTGGAGAAGCAGGAGGAGCGCGCGCGGCTCAAGCGCGCGCGCCACTAGGCGCGCGGGGCCGGCGGGCGCTAGGGCGCCTGGCGGCGCAGCGCGAGTCCCGTCAGGACCTCGCGCACGACGCGGTCGGCGATGACGGCCGCGGTGTCCGCGCTGCCGACGGCCGTCGGGATGACCTCGACGACCTCGGCGCCGCAGAGGTCCACGGACGACGCCACGACGCGGCACGTCTCCAGCAGGTCCGCCACCGCCATGCCGCCCGGCTCGGGCGTGCCCGTCCCGCCGCCGAGCGCACCGGGCTCCACGACGTCGATGTCTACGGAGAGCCAGACCGGGCCGTCGCCCAGGGCGGCCAGCGCGTCGTCGAGCACCCGCCGCAGGCCGCGCTCGCGCAGCTCGCTCATCAGGTGGTGGCGAATCCCGCGCTCGCCCTGCCAGGCGAAGACCTCCGGCCCGGGCCAGTAGCCGCGCAGCCCCAGCTGCACGTAGCGCTCGCCTGCGACGTGACCGGCCTCCACGAGCCGGCGCATCGGCGTCCCGTGCGACCGCCGCACGCCGAAGACGACCTCCCCGGTGTCGGCGTGCGCGTCGAGGTGCACGAGCCCGACCGGGCCGCGGCGCTGCCCGGCCGCTGCGATCGTTGCAGTTGAGATGCCGTGGTCGCCGCCCAGGACGACCGGCAGCGCACCGGCATCAAGGACCTCGCCGACGGTGGCGGCGATCGCCTCGTGCGACGCGACCGGGTCGGCGGGGACGCACGCCGCGTCGCCGAAGTCCACGACGCGCAGCTCCGCCAGCGCGTCGACGCCCGCATCGAGGTGCGGGCCCGGCGGGCAGCCCGCGGCCCGGATGGCGCGCGGGGCGAGGCGCGCGCCGGGGCGGTCCGAGACCAGGTCGTCGGTCGGGGCGCCCACGATCGCGGCGTCCACGCCGGAGAGGTCCCCGGGGTCCTCGGTCCACGGCAGCCCCGCGAACGACAAGAGGCCCGCGTAGTCGGGCTTCTCGCCGAGCTGCCGCCAGCGGCGCAGCGGGTCGAGCGGGGGCACCCGGCGATCCTACGCCGGGTGCCCCGCGCGCCGGGTCAGCCGGTGCGGTAGGGATCGACGAAGACGTCGTCGATCTGGAAGCCCGAGGTGCCCTGCGGGGTGAAGCGGAAGGCGACGGGCGTCTTGTCACCGGGCATCAGGGGCAGGAGGTTGGCCACGATGACCTGCACGGGCGTGACCGACCAGTCGGTGCCGGCCTTCACGGTGCCGACAGGCAGGGTCTCGA
>DASPJU010000175.1:0-2158 GCA_035628475.1 Salinarimonas sp.
ACTCAATCGCGCTGCCTCGATCGCACCGCCGGCTCCTAGATCGCGGGCTCTGAAGTCCTATCAAACCGCACTTGGGTTGCACCAGGAACGGGCCCCTGTCAGGCGCGGTTATCGCCGTGCAACGCGTGCGCTGCGCCAATCTGAAATGGCTGCCCCTAACGCGGTGATCACAGCAAACATCGCGAGCCCTGCCCCGCGGGCCCCGAATGCAGTCGACGGCGATGCCAAGAGGAGCAACGCCGGGGCAGCGGCCCAGAACACCCACGGTCGCAGCATGCGGTGCTGGCAAAGGTCGGATGCGAACAGCCCAACGAGAATGCAGAGGCCAACCCATGCATGGGGAACAGCCTCCCAGCCCGAGGTAGTTCCGGGGACTTTCCCCATCTGGGTATAAAAGTCCGTATCGGTTGCATAGCGAAGGAAATAACCACGGTTATCCTTGTAGGGCACGAACAACGAGATAAAATAGAGGCCAAGCGCTACCATCATGATCCGCTGCCCTCGCGTGAACTCCCGCCAGGCAATTAGTACGATATACATGGTGCACTCCACAGGTCATATCGTCCGTGAGAATAGCCTGACGGTATATGCGAGGAAAACTCAATGCCGACATCGGCCGGATGGATGATTTGCGGGGCGGCTCGTAGCCACCATCCCATTCTGTCTGCGCCATCTTCCTCAGTCAGGGAAGCTCTGGTCGGCGCCTCACGTTTGCTCGCGAACCAACTTATCGTGTTGTGCCACGGACGGCAGCTTGACTGGTATTTGTCAGACTGAGTTTCGGATCGGCAGGCCCGTGCCGATCCGGGGCAGCCTTGTAATCCAGGAGTCTGACAGTAGCATTGATTGACGGACATGAGGACCACGATGGGTGATCGTCCAAGGTCGCTGTTGGCGAACGTGGCTCTGGCGTGTGGGCTCGTCATCCCGCTGCTCGCTGGTGCCTCCGTGGCTCAGCCACGCGCTCGCGCCGATCCATCCTGTGAAGCCAAGCACCTTTTCGATGACCTCGAGCGCGCGGCTGGAGCCTTGGAGAGGCAAGGTGGGCGCCGTGAGCACTCCCATCAGTTCACCGAGGCGGTCCAGCTGGTCCGACCTGGCTTAAGTCTCACTGCGATTGTCTGCGACGCGGTCTTCCTCACACCCCAGGTTGCGCCCGCCTACGACGCGGACGCCCGTAAGCTGACCTTCTATTTGCGGGAGGCCGACTGGCCGCTCATCTGGGAGGTGACACTCGTGGGGACGGAGACGCGCCGGCAAGCGCGCCACAGGGGTGGTCCCTTCGTGACGCTCACCTTCCGCAAGGAAGAGGTGGACGCCTGGCTCGTCCGAGCTAACGAGCTGTTCGATGTGCCGTTCAGCATCTCCATGATGCCAGAGGATGCGGAGCGGCATGCTGGTAAGCTGCGCCTCAGGATTGTCGGCGACCTCGTCTCGCCGTTCGTCCTAAGGGAGACCGACGAGATCCAGCCAACGCCGGCATCTCCCGCGGAGCGGAGGATTGATGCCCGCCGGCTCGTGATCGCGCCTAAGCGTGTGATGCTGTTCAGTACGGCCACCAATGAGATCGTGGCCGAGGTACCCCTCGTGCTTTGCCCTCATGCCGACCGGCCCTCGTACCGCCCAGCCTGTGAGATGCCTGAGATAGAGGTCACGCCATGAGCTGGAGGAGATTGGGATCGCTGCCCACGCTGATGGCAATGGTTTTGATCTTGGCGGCAGGCATCGCTCAGCCGCTGGCGCAGCCATTTTCGGGCACCCAGTCATGCGACAAGGGCCTCGTCCAGGCTGCCCTGGCTGCGCGGCGGACAACAGGCCCAACCGCCGAGCGGGACGTCTTCTTGCGCGAACTCGCGCGCTTGCGTCCTGATGTGGGTGGGGCGGTCGTGTGCCTACAGTTTCCGACGGAGCAACTGCTCCTCCGGAGAAACCCACGTCGAGATGGGACCGATTTCCCCATCGAGCTTATGCAGCTCACGATCGCGGCAAACGAGACCCTGTCGCTTGGACGGTATGTCCAATGGCTGTCCCAGGTCGAGGTGGAGCGGACCCATTCGAAAGGCTGGACCATCAGCTTTCCAGGCCGCATTGATGCGCTGATCAGGACGAGCCTGGCCGTAGACACAGTGAGGGAAGCTCCCGGGCGCTACCAAGTCGC
>DASPJU010000176.1:0-2447 GCA_035628475.1 Salinarimonas sp.
ATGGGAGAGGGTGGCGCTGGAAAGCGCCCCGCACCTCTCCCCCTTGTCATGGCCGGGCTCGTCCGTCGACGGGCTCAGGCTGAGGCCGGCCACCCGGCCGCCGCGTCCTCCAGGAACTCCGGCTCGACGCCGAGGATGACAGGGTGTGGGTCCCGGCGGACGTCCCCGCATGACCCCACCCCGTGACCCCCCTCCCGTCCGGGCGAGAGGCTGCAATCGCCTCAGCCGAGAAAAGTGCTTTAGGTTGTATTTGCGCGTACATTTTCGCTTTAAGCGTGTTGTTTACCTCCGCCGATTGAAAAATACCCCCGAACACACGGGGGCATGGAAGTGGATCTTGAGACCTTCATCGCGCGCTGGACCACCGGCGCGGGCGGCGCGGAGCGCGCCAACTATGTCCTGTTCCTCACCGAGCTGTGCGAGGTGCTCGGCCTGCCGCGGCCGCATCCGGCGGGGGCGCAGAGCCGTGATTACGTGTTCGAGCGGCCGGTCCGCCCGCGCGAGGCGGACGGCGCCGGGCATCCCCGGCGGATCGACCTGTACAAGCGCGGCTGCTTCATCCTGGAGGCCAAGCAGTCGCGCCTGCCGGGGCAGAAGAACGCCATTCCCGGCCAGCTGCCGCTCCTGCCCGCGGACGAGACCCAGCTCGGCCGCCGCAGCGCGGGGCGCGGCTGGGACGTGATGATGCTCAACGCCCGCCGCCAAGCCGAGGGTTACGCGTTCCTCCTGGAGACCGACCATCCGACCCCGCCCTTCCTGATCACCTGCGACGTCGGCCACGCCTTCGAGCTCTATGCGGACTTCACCGGGACGGGGCGGGCCTACAGCCAGTTCCCCGACCGCAAGGGATTTCGCATCTATCTTGAAGACCTGCGCGACGCCGAGGTCCGCGACCGGCTGGTGCGGGTTTGGACCGATCCCGGGAGCCTGGACCCCGCCCGCGAGCGTGCCCGCGTCACCCGTGCGGTCGCGGCCCGCCTGGCGGGTGTCACGCGGGCGCTCGAGACCGAGCACCGGCCGCAGGACGTGGCGCATTTCCTGATGCGTTGCATCTTCACCATGTTCGCCGACGACGTCGACCTCATCCCCAAGGGCGAGTTCATCCGCCTGCTGGAGCGCTGCGTCGAGCGCCCGGACGCGTTCGCGCCCCTCCTGGAGGAGCTGTGGGCCAAGATGGACGAGAAGGCGCATGCCAAGCGCTTCTACTCGGCCTTCGGCACGCATCTGCGCCACTTCAACGGCAACCTGTTCAGCGACGCCCGTGCTTTCGCGCTCGCGCGCGAGGAGGTCGGCGCGCTTCTCGCCGCGGCCCGGCACCGCTGGACCGAGGTCGATCCCGCCATCTTCGGCACGCTCCTGGAGCAGGCGCTGGACCCGGACGAGCGCCGTCGGCTCGGCGCCCATTACACGCCGCGCGCCTACGTCCAGCGCCTCGTCGAGGCAACCGTGATGGAGCCGCTGCGCGCCGACTGGCAGGCGGCGCTCGCCCGCGCCGAGAGCGCCAAGGAGGAGGGCGACCGCGCGAAGGCCGTCGCGGCCATCGACGGGTTCCGCCGACGCCTGTGCGCCACCCGCGTCCTCGATCCCGCGTGCGGCACGGGAAACTTCCTCTACGTCGCCCTGGAGCTCATGAAGCGGCTGGAGGGCGAGGTGCTGGAGGCGCTCGCCGAGCTCGGGGAGACCGAGCGCCTGGCGCTCTCGGGCGACACGGTCGACCCGCATCAGTTCCTCGGCCTGGAGCTCAATCCCCGCGCGGCCGCCATCGCCGAGCTCGTGGTCTGGATCGGCTACCTGCAGCAGCACTACCGGACGCATACGGGCCACCCCGCCGAGCCGATCCTGCAGGCCTTCCGCAACATCAACGGCGGACGCCGGGACGGGTATGACGCGGTGCTGCGGTCGGATGAGACCGGCTCCGCCGCCAGGCCCGGGGGCAGGCGGACGGCGCTGTCGGCCGTCCCGCAGCGGCCGGAGTGGCCTGACGCCGAGTTCATTGTCGGCAACCCGCCATTCCTCGGGAAAGGTGCAGCCATGCGCGATCCGCTTGGCGATGCCTATGTCGACGCGCTCGCGGTCGCGCATCCCCACATGAACGAGAGCGCGGATTTTGTGATGTACTGGTGGGACCGAGCCGCCGAGATCCTGCGCCGGAAGGGTACGGTGCTTCGCCGCTTCGGGTTCGTTACAACCAACTCGATCAGCCTTGTGTTCAACCGACGCTGCGTCGCCCGCCACATGGCGGCGACCCCGCCGCTCCGGATCATCTATGCGGTGCCGGATCATCCTTGGACCAAGGTGACGCGGGACGCCGCGGCGGTGCGGATCGCAATGACGGTTGCTTCGATAGAGGATCGGCCAGGCCTCCTACAGGAGGTCATCGGCGAGGACGCGCTGGAAACGGACACGCCCATGATTGGCTTGGCGAGCCGGCTCGGCCTGATCAACGC
>DASPJU010000177.1:0-5121 GCA_035628475.1 Salinarimonas sp.
GCGCCGCTGGTGGTGAAGAACCTGGTGATCGTGGGCAGCTCGGGCGCCGAGTACGGCGTTCGGGGACACATCGATGCCTTCAATCTGGAGACCGGCGAGCGGGTCTGGCGGCGCTACACCGTCCCCAAGCCGGGCGAGCCCGGGGCCGAAACCTGGCAGGACAAGGGGAAGACGGCATGGCAGCGGGGAGGCGGGGCGGCCTGGATCACCGGGACCTACGACCCCGAGCTGGACCTCTTGTACTGGGGCACCGCCAACCCCGGCCCCGACTTCGACGGCAGCGTCCGACCGGGAGCCAACCTGTACACCAATTCAGTCCTGGCGCTGGACCCGGACGATGGCTCGATCCAGTGGCACTACCAGTGGACGCCGCACGACGTCTGGGACTACGACGGCGTGAACGAGAACATCCTGTTCGACCAGGGCGGGCGAAAGCTCCTGGCGCACTTCGACAAGAACGGCCACGCCTTCATCCTGGACCGCAGCAACGGAAAGCTGGTTCGCGCCTGGACCTTCGCGCGGGTGACGTGGGGCAGCATCGATCCGGCCACTGGTCGGGTACAGGTAAAGCTCACTCCAACCGCCGAGGGCGTTGAAATCTGTCCGGGGCCGGCCGGTGCGAAGGAATGGCCGCACGCGGCGTACAGCCCCTCTACCGGGCTCCTGTACACGCCGGTGGTGGAACAGTGCGGGGTGTTCAGCACGAGGAAGACCGAGTTCAAGGAGAGCATGCCATACTGGGGCGGCGCCGTCGACAATCGGCAGCAGGAGGGCTGGGGTCACGTGAAGGCGTACGACCCGGCGACTGGACGCGAGGTCTGGTCGTATAGATCGCAGCACCCGATGCTGAGCTCGCTGTTGGCTACCGCCGGCGACTTGGTGTTTGCCGGTGAGCCGAGTGGGGAATTCGATGCCTTCAACGCCCGCACCGGCCAGCTCCTCTGGAGATTCCAGACCGGAAACGGGATCCACGGCAGCCCGATCACCTATAGCGTGAACGGCAAGCAGTACGTCGCGGTGCCTTCCGGCTGGGGGGGATGGATCAAGGGATTCGCTCCCGAGTTGTACGGGGCGCCGAGAGGGCATGCACTGGTCGTGTTCACCTTGCCATAGCTACCGTCGCAGTCTGCCGCTGGAGTCGAAACTTTCTTTCCCAATCACCTTCCCAGACATGAACAAGGGCCTCCAGCATGGAGGCCCTGCTTTAGCTCACCTTCAGACTCTGCCACACCACGACTACTCGATAGCTATCCCTATTCCTGCGCAAGGCCGGCCGCACCGGGAGACGACTTGAAAGACCGCGCCCCTTTCAGGCTCACGGCTGGCAACGCTACTCCCATCCTTCATGGTAACAATTGCCCAATTGCTGTGCGTCTCGGCCACCATGATCGCCTTGCCGCTAAGGATCATCGATTCCAGCACCTCCCATGACACATGAGGGACATCGATGGGCTCGAGGCCGTCCGACGGGTCACCACCAGCCGAGGGCTCCGGAGTTACAGAGTCGCCACACCCCAAAACAAGCGAGATTAATGCCCAGACTAGAATCGCGCGTCTCATAGCGCCTCCTTCCGACGGATGTACCACGGCCTTTTTTCTATGTGACGATCCATTCCGGCAGTACGGCACAGGTTATTGATGCCTACCCCATCAATCTTGTGCCAGCGGATGCGGACGGTGGCTCATAGAGGCGCGCAAGGCCTTATACAGGAAAAGGGCCTCCACCATGGAGGCCCTTAGTTCTTGTGGCTCACAGAGGCGCCGCTCGGAATCGAACCGACGAATGGAGGTTTTGCAGTTCTCGGGCGGTCTTTGCATGCCTTTCCATATCTCTCCAAACTGTTGGCGCCCGGGCTGTTACTTGCCCTCTGCGCTGCACCGTGTGGTGTCTGGTTGCGTGCTTTTTCAACCTGGATCTTGCCAGATTCTTCCCACAGAGGCGGCCCGACGAGCCCCATGTTGTCCGGGGCGGCGAGGAGAGATCGCGGTCTACCGTCAACGAACGTCGAGCTGCACCGGACGAAGTCGCGAGCTCACCCCGTCACGGACGGCGGGCCAGGCAGGTCGTCTTGGACAGGGCGCCGACGGTCACTGACCACCGGCCACAGAGACCGCTTCGCCCCGGAGCGCCGCAGCCACGGCTTCGGCCAGCGGCGTCGTGGGCCGGCCGATCAGGCGCGAGAGCTGGCGCGAGTCGTCGAACAGCGCACCCCGTGAGGCGTCGACGTCATAGCGGGCGATGCCCCGCGCCAGCCAGTCGGGGATGCCGAAGCCGGCGAGCACGTTGGCGTAGTCCGCCTCGGGCAGGTCGCGGTACGCGATCCTGCGGCCGGTCTGGTGAGAGAGCTCCGCCGCCAGGTCGTCGAGGCTCCACGCCTCGTCGCCAGCCAGCTCGTAAGTCTGCCCCTCGTGGCCGGCGCCGGTCAGCACGACGGCGGCCGCCTCGGCGAGGTCGGCGCGGGTAGCGGCGGAGATGCGCCCGTCGCCAGCACTGCCGAGGAACGCCCCCCCGGCAAGCGCGCCCGGGATCGAGCCGGTGTAGTTCTCCGTGTACCAGCCGTTGCGCAGGATCGTGTGCGGGAGGCCCGACGCCTTCAGCTCGAACTCGGTTGCGCGATGCTCGGGGCCGAGGTCGAGCGGCGTGGTGTCGGCGTGCAGCACGCTCGTGTAGACGATGCGCCGGACGCCAGCCTGCTTCGCTGCTAGGATGACGTTCCGGTGCTGCTGCGCCCGCCGGCCCACCTCATTCCCCGAAATGAGCAGTAAGATCTCGACTCCGGTGAGGCGGGGCGCGAGCGTGTCAGGCTGCTCGTTGTAGTCCAATGGCCGGACCTCGACGCCCAGGTCGGCTGCCTTCTCAGGCGCGCGGACGAGCGCGACGATCCGGTCAGCGGGCACGCGCTGCTTCATGTTCTCAACGACGAGGCGGCCGAGGTGCCCGGTGGCACCGGTGATCGCGATGGTCATGACTGTGCTTCCTTCGATAGTGTGGATTCTCGCCGCCCTCACTTCGGGGCGAGCGCCTTCTGTTCGTTCAAGCCGTACACGCGCCCATCCGGCCCGCGGAAGTGACGGTAGGCGTAGGCCATCTCCGCGACCCGGGTGATCTGGCCGAGCAGCTCGCAGCCGGCCGCAGCGACGGCCTTGGATGCCACATCGATGTCGTCGACCCGGAAGCCGAACGCGATGCCGCCCTCGTTGTATCCGTATGCCGGCACGGTCTGTGGCGTGTACAGCTCGAGGATGGTGCCGTTAATCATCTGGAAGACCGTGACGCCCGGCATGTCCATCATGGGCGTAAGGCCGAACGTCTCAGTTGCCAGCTTCTTCGTGGCGGCGAACTGCTCGGGCTCGAGGGTGATGGCGTGCCAGGTGATGCCGTCGACTCGCATAGTCGTGTCCTCAGTGATGATTGGTCGTGGAAGGATCGAGCGGCTGCACTTTGTTTCGCGCGTCGCTATCGGGATCGACGGCGACGTGGAGCGGGATGCCCCACGGGTCCGCCGTGGTAAATGCGGTCTGCCCCGCCGGTGCGGTGGCGACGCCGCCTGCGGTGAGCCGTGCGCGCGCCGCTTCGACGTCGGCGGCCGTGGGCAGATAGATCCGCAGCTCGCGGAGCCCGACGGTGTTCGGGGGCATCGCTGGCACACCCTGCCCGCGCCAGGTGTTGGCGCCAAGGTGGTGGTGGTAACCACCGGCGGACATGAACGCACCCGTGCCGAGGTCGAACTGCAGCTCGAAGCCGAGCAGATCGACGTAGAACGCGACGGTGCGATTCGTGTCGCCAACGTGCAGGTGTACGTGCCCGACGCGGAGCCCGGGCTCGGCACGCGGCGCTGGGGGCTCGTCCGCAGTTAGCGCGAGGAGCCCGTTCAGGTCGAGGGGGCGCGGGCGGAGGGAGGACAGATCGAGGGTCGCGGGCCACTGCTCGCGCGGGTGGTCCCACGCCAGCTCCAGGCCATTGCCGTCCGGGTCGGGCAGATAGATCGCATCATGGGTCTTGTGGTCCGAGGCCCCCTCGATCGGCATGTCCGTCTCGACGATGCGCCGGAACGCGCGGGCGAGCTCGCGG
Organism: Salinarimonas sp.; assembly: GCA_035628475.1. GTDB lineage: Bacteria > Pseudomonadota > Alphaproteobacteria > Rhizobiales > Beijerinckiaceae > Salinarimonas_A. The sequence goes on from DASPJU010000177.1 coordinate 4,073, forward strand.
CGCGACGGGAAGTTGTAGGCGACGTGGTACAGCCCCGCATGGCGACCGGCGCGCCGGGCATTCGGCTCCTCCTGGAGCACCACCACGTCTTCTCTGCCGGCGGCGAGGTGCGCGACGTCCTGCCCCTTCTCCCGCCGGCGGCTCGCGACCTCGAGGCCAAGGACGTTCGCGTAGAAGGCGGTGGACCGCTCGAGGTTCGTGATGGCGAGTCGTACGGGGCCGAGCCGCAGCGCATCCGGAAGCACCGAGTGCGAGCCGTCGGCGTAGGGAAAACGTAGGACGCTGGTCATGGACGGTATCTTCATGCGGTTCGGGCCGAGGCTCGGGATGTGGGTCAAGCCCCGCGCGGCGCGATGGGCGCCGCCTTGCCGCGGCCCCAGGCGACGAACGCGGCGAGTGCGGCCAGCACGAGGTTCATCGGCACCATGGCGCCCTCCCCGCGCGAGAGGTGGAACGCGCTAGCGAGCAGCATGACCGCCACGAGGCCGAGCGCTGCAACCGCGGTCAGGCGGGGCTGGATGCGCGTAAGCGAGGGGAGCAGCAGCCCGAGAGCGCCAGCGATTTCGGCGGCGCCAATGAAGCGCACGAGGGCGGCCGGGACGCTTGTAACCCAGGGCATCTGTGCCCCAAGGGCGCTGATCGGCTGGGAGAGCTTCATTCCGCCGGACATGAGGAACATGGCGGCAAGCAGCACCTGCGCGACCCAGAGCGCGATGTGGAGCGTGCGGGGCGGGCGGGCTGTAGCGGTCGGAGCAATAGCGGGCATGCGGGTCACCTTTCGGATGTTGTGACGTGCGATGTTATAACAGACATATAGTCGTAGGACGGGAATCCTCGATTGGGTAGCATCAGGCAGGGCGGCCCAGCTGGTCGAGCAGTGCGAGCAGCGCCTCGCGCTGCTCGCCCGACAGGGACTGAAACTGGCGGCGGTGGAGCGCAGCCACGGCGGGTTCCGACTCGATGAGGCGCTCGACACCCTGCGGCGTGATGCGTGCCCGAACGAAGCGACGGTTGTCCGGGTCTCGCTCCCGGGCGATCAGCCCAGCTTC
>DASPJU010000178.1:0-2079 GCA_035628475.1 Salinarimonas sp.
GGAGGGGGCGTGACGGGCCCGCATCGACACGCCGCCCTTGACCCCGCCGCCGGGCCCGCGATGATCCCCGGCCAACGACCTCGAGAAAGCGCACCCATGCCCACCGCTCCCGGCCGCAAGCCCCGCGTCGGCCTCTTCGCGACCTGCCTCGTCGACCTGATGCGCCCTTCCGTGGGCTTCGCCGCCGCCAAGCTCCTGGAGGAGGCGGGCTGCGAGGTCGACGTGCCGGTCCAGACCTGCTGCGGCCAGCCCGCCTTCAATTCCGGCGACCGCGCCAGCGCCCGCGATCTCGCGATCCAGACCATCCGGGCCTTCGAGGGCTTCGACTATCTCGTGGCGCCGTCAGGATCCTGCGCCGGCATGATCCGGGCCCACTACCCGGAGCTGTTCGACGACGACCCGAACTGGCTGCCCAAGGCCAACGCGCTCGCGGCGCGCACCCACGAGCTGACGGGCTTTCTCGTCGACGTGATGGGAATGGAGCGGGTCTCCGCCCGCTACGACGGCTCCGTGACCTACCACGATTCCTGCTCGGGCCTGCGGGAGCTCGGCGTGCGGGCCCAGCCGCGCAAGCTCCTGCGCAGCGTCGAGGGCCTGACCCTCGTCGAGATGGCGGAAACCGACGTGTGCTGCGGCTTCGGCGGCACCTTCGCCGTGAAGTACGGCGACATCTCCGGCGCCATCGTGGGCAAGAAGGCAGAGAACATCGTGGCCTCGGGCGCCTCGACCGTGCTGGCCGGCGATCTCGGCTGCCTCATGAACATGGCCGGCAAGCTCTCCCGGGACGGCCGTCCCGTCGTGGCGCGCCACGTCGCCGAGGTCCTGGCCGGGATGACCGACGATGCGCCCATCGGCATGCCCGCCAAGAGCGCGCCTTGAGCCCCGGGCAGGGCGCCCCGTAGGCCCAAATTCCCCAACGGCAGGAACCGTTCCGCCCTCCTGACGTTGTCAGGTCGGCGCGTCCGCGCGGCTATCCGATCCGCCCTTCCACCGGCGATGCCGCGTTCTCGGCCCTCGATGCCGAGCCCCCTCCGCGCCGCTCCGCCCGTCGGCAGGGCCACCCCCCTGCCTGGCGACTCGCGTCCGCTCGCTTCGGCCGAACGGTCGCGCCCGCATGCCTTGAGCCGAGATGAGGATCCTGCCCGGTGATCGACCCGACCCTCCGAGACCAGCTCCTCTCCGCCGTCCCCAGCCTCCGCGCCTTCGCCATCTCGCTGTGCGGGCGCGTCGACCGCGCCGACGACCTCGTCCAGGACACCTTGGTCCGCGCGCTCACCCATATCGACCGCTTCGAGAAGGGCACCAACCTCAACGCCTGGCTCTTCACGATCCTGCGCAACCTCTTCCTCTCCGAGTACCGCAAGCGCCGGCGCGAGGTGGAGGACGTGGACGGCGCCTACGCCGCGACGCTGACCTCGATCCCGGAGCAGGGCGGGCATCTCGACTTCGAGGACATGCGCCGGGCGCTCGCCCGCCTGCCCGACGACCAGCGCGAGGCCCTCATCCTCATCGCGGCCCAGGGCTTCTCCTACGAGGACGCCGCCTCGATCTGCGGCACCGCCGTCGGCACCATGAAGAGCCGCGTCAACCGCGCCCGCCGCCGCCTGTCCGAGCAGCTCGGCCTGCAGGGCGCCGCCGTGAAGGTCGAGGCCACGCTCGCGGCCCACGGCTAGGGCCTGCCTTGCTGCTTGGCGGATGATGGGAGCCCCCTGCCGCATGGGCAGGAGGCTGCCGCCGCCACTCGACGCGCGGCCTGGGGCCGCCCTGGAGCGGCGGGGCGATAGGCTTCTGCGCCAAGCAGCGGCTCAACGTGGCGGTCGTAAAGACGGCTGGCTGGGCCGACATCCGCGAGGGATCCCTCAACAAGGAATACGACGCCGCCCACAGGCTGGCGCCCATGCCGCTCTCCATCATCCTGGGGTGGGCTCGACGCCGCGGCCCCAGCCGATGGCGGCGATGGAGACCATCGACGGCCAGGCCGTCATCCTGGCGATGAGGCTTGAGGACCGGCGAGCACGAAATCCTGGAAGGGTTTCGTGTTCGCCGTGTCGGGCAGGTTCCTGTCGTACACGTGTTGCG
>DASPJU010000179.1:0-2278 GCA_035628475.1 Salinarimonas sp.
ACGCCCCCGAGGGCTACGAGGTGGCCCGCGTCGACGTGATCGTCCGCCTGCGGCGCCGGGACTGACGCCACCCCGGGGGCCCCATGCGCGTGGCGCTCCTCGCCTCCCTGGCCCTGGTCGCCGGCCTCGCGCTCGGCTGGGCCCTGTCGATGGGCGGCTACGTCCTGTATTTCTCGATCACCGGCCGCGTCGACCGTGAGGGCGCGGCCGCGATGGGCGTGGCTTTCGGGATCGGGCCGCTCGTGGGGCTCGCGCTGGGGATCGGGCTCGCTGCGGCGGTCGCGCTGCGCTCCCGCCGGCGCGCCTGATCAGGCGTCGCCCACCAGCGCCGTGATCGTTCCCGTCCCCCGGCAGGCCTCGCAGGGGCGGCCCTCCACCCGGCCGTCGCCGCCGCAGGCGGGGCAGGGGGCCTCGCCGGATTGCGGGGTCCCGGGCGCCACCTCGTCGCCGGGCTTGTCCTTCGGCTCGTCCATCGCGCACCTCCGCCGGGCCAACGCGGGCGCGGGCGGGCCGGTTCGCTACTCCACCCGCTCGTTCGGGTACACGCCCCATAGGCGGTCCTGGCGGATGAAGCCCTCGACGTCGCGGGCGCCGGCCAGCACCACGGTGACCCGGCACCAGACGCCCGAGCAGCCGCGCACGTTCACGATCACGCTGGGCTGGAGCCGCGCCACGGTCTCGGCGCGCTCGTCGGCGCGCGCGTGCAGGGTCAGGGGCGGCACCTCGCCCTTGGCCCAGGGCATCACGAGGGCGGTGCGGCGGCCGGAGAGCAGCGAGTGCAGGACCCAGCCCTCCGTGCCCTCCGCGTCGCGGATGCGCCGCCAGGTCTCGAACTCGGCCACGATCTCCACGGGCAGGCCCGCGCGCTGGAACACCCAGCTCGTGCGGTGGTCCTTCGAGGGGCCCTCGCGCAGGTTCACCCGGTCGGTCTTGAGGCTGACATAGCGGGGGATCGGCAGCTTCGTGACCGTGCCGACCTCGGGGGCGGCGAGGGCGGCGGGGGCGAGCAGGAGGAGGGCCGCCGCGAGGGCGGCTCGACCGAGGCGGCGGAAGCCTTCGCGCAGCATGGGGCTCTCCGGTCGGATTGTGTTTGGGGCCGCCTCTGCTACAGAGCAGGGGCGGCGGCCGCAAGGCGGCCGCTCGTCTTAATCTCTCGCCGCAACAGGGTTAAGGGTCCGTGAAGCCTGGGCCGGCGGGACGTCGGGGAGCGTGGGGGCCATGAAGAGGAAAGCCGTCGTCGTCGTCACCCGGCGCCTGCCGGACGTGGTCGAGACGCGCATGCGCGAATTGTTCGACACCCGCCTCAACCACGAGGACAAGCCCCTCTCGCCGGCGGACCTCGTCGAGGCCGTGCGGGGCGCCGACGTGCTGGTGCCCACCGTCACGGACGAGATCGACGCCTCGGTCCTCGCGCAAGCCGGGCCCAACCTGAAGCTCATCGCCAATTTCGGCAACGGCGTGGACAACATCGACGTGGGCGTGGCCCTGTCGCGCGGCATCACGGTCACCAACACGCCCGGCGTCCTCACGGAGGACACGGCCGACATGACCATGGCGCTCATCCTCGCGGTCGCGCGCCGCGTCGCGGAGGGCGCGAAGGTGATCCCCGAGGACGAGTGGTCGGGCTGGTCGCCCAACTGGATGCTGGGCTCGCGCATCACGGGCAAGCGGCTGGGCATCGTCGGCATGGGGCGGATCGGCCAGGCGCTGGCGCGCCGCGCCAAGGCCTTCGGCCTGTCCATCCACTACCACAACCGCCGCCGCGTCCCCGCCGCCATCGAGGAGGGGCTGGAGGCCACCTATTGGGAGAGCCTCGACCAGATGCTCGCCCGCATGGACGTGGTCTCGGTCAACTGCCCCCACACCCCCGCGACCTACCATCTCCTCTCGGCGAGGCGCCTGAAGCTCCTCAAGCCCACCGCGATCGTGGTCAACACGGCGCGGGGCGAGATCATCGACGAGACGGCGCTGGCGCGCCTCATCGAGGCGGGCGGCGTCGGCGGCGCGGGGCTCGACGTGTTCGAGCACGAGCCCGCCGTGAACCCCCGCCTCGTGAAGCTCGCCCGGCAGGGCAAGGTGGTGCTTCTGCCGCACATGGGCTCCGCGACCTACGAGAGCCGGGTCGACATGGGCGAGAAGGTGATCGTCAACATCAAGACCTTCATGGACGGCCACCGGCCCCCGGACCGGGTGCTGCCGAGCATGCTGTAGGGCGGCCCGCTCCCTTGTGGGGAGCGGGAGGAGGCGCGCCCAACCCTCCCCCCTCTGCGGGGGAGGG
>DASPJU010000180.1:0-3477 GCA_035628475.1 Salinarimonas sp.
AGAGTAGGTGGTTAATATTCACAGTCACCAGCCAACGATTTTACGCTTCTTATTATGCACACAAGACCGCGCTTCTCTTAGCACTTCGGTCTCGTTGCGCTGGCGCTGGTAGCTCAAGCCTTCAAGCTGCATCCCGAGCGCCTGCAGCATCTCACCGACGCGGCGTAAGTTCTCGAAGCTATCAAGCGGCAGGTCGAAGCGAACCCGGTTGCCGAGTGCGCGGCTGTCCAGGAACGCGCGGGTTAGCGGCTCGCGCGGCTTGTCGGTCTTCGGCAGTACCTTCGCCATGTCGAATACCTGCGTCCCGTCAGATTTGAGCCGGCCATCTTCTAATATCTCAACCATGCGATCTCCTTGCCATGTCCGTCACGAAGGCCAGAACCTCGGGTGCAGGGCTGAACCATTCGCCCTTGAGTCGGTGCGCAGCAAGCGCTTGGTGCGCGTCTCGCTCGTCAGGCACGCGGCCGGGCATGGTGGCGAGCACGCGGATAGGGTGGGGGCACCCTGTCTGGAGCGCCCGCAAGCGCTTGGGCAGCGTCTCGGCGCTCTCGGAAAAGCCAATTTTGATCGGGCCGCCGTCGCCCATCTGGACCGCGTAGATGAAGCCTGCGGGGCGCATGATCGGCGGGCGCCAGTGTCGGCGCCGCCGCTTCTCCTTGCCCTTCGGAAGCTGCGGGGTAAAGCCCTCGGCGGCGTCAGCGGTAGCATTCAACTCGCCGGCAATCCTCTCCCTGTCAGCGCGGCTTTCCGGGAGCCTGACTGTCTTGTGGCCCTTTCTCTGCCAATACCATCGCGCCGAGCCGTTGGCGTTCTTGCGCTTGGTCACGTAGCGCAGCGCGATTTCCAGCGCGGGCGCCAGGCGGGCAACGTCGGTTGCGGTAAGGGCTGTCATGGCTCCAGGGGCAGGCGTGGGCGGGGGTTGGTCACGATGATGGGTGGCGCGCAGTAGCGCGCCGGGCTTTGAGTGTGTGCGTCGGGCATGGCGACTTCGGACGCGGTGTGCCGGGCGGCATCCCGTTCCATTTCCAGCTACGCCGGTAAGGATAGTGGCGCGTGTTGCCCTTCATCTGGTTGCACGGCAAGCAGGCGGCCACCGCGTTCTCCCAGCCCAGCGCGCCGCCCTTCGAGAGCGGGCGGACGTGGTCAATGGTCGGCTGCTCCATCCGGACGCCGCAATAGGCGCAGCGATGGTTCTGCGCCTCAGACAGCCGCGCGCGCAACGCAAACGCCAAGCCGCCGAGCTTGTTCTTGTGCCGCACGCTCACGCTCAGTCCTCTCCGGTCGTCGCACTACGTGCGAAATCCAACATCTACTTCCCCCCAAGCGCTAGATCTGACAGGCGGGAGAGGGCGGCCTTGGCGTGGCTCAGCCATTCCTCATGCCAATACCAGGCGCCTTCATCGCATTCGATGATGTTGCTTTCGATGTCGATGTGCTTGCCGTCGATGGCCTTGACCATGGGCTCCAACTGCCTCGCCACCTCGACCAGCGCCAGCACGGCGGAGGCGAGGAGAGGGGCGGCGGCGCGTGCGGATGTTGCGAATGTTGCATTGGCCCAGACATCGAAAGTGCTGTCACCATTGCGCCCGTACAGCTCTCCAAGGATCGGCCCATGCCCATTGGCCGCTATGCCAAAATCAACATAGCCGTCGCGCCGAGAAATCCGGCATGTCCACGGCCCTGGCGTCGCCTTATCGCCGAGCCGCTTCACCTCCTCCGCCAAGAGCGTGAGGCTTGCGAGCGTGGATGGGAGGTCGGTCATGGGGCGAGACTCCTGCCGGCCGCGTGAAACAGCGCCGCGACCGCCATCGCTCCGATCCACAACCTGCTGCCGGTAATCGCGTAACCGGCGAGCGTGATCCCCATCAACCACCAAATGTATGGGTGCATCTATCCCTCCCAAGGCACGGTCGGCGCGGCGTCGTGCATGGCCGGCCAGACAGCATTTGCCTCGTAGGCATCGAATGTCGAGTTGTAGGTGTGCGCCGGCTTAAAGCCGTCTGACGGTATGCTGACCGGGATGCGGGCCGGTGCATCGCACATCGCGTCGCTTGGCTCTCTCGGCAAAACCTTGCACCCGAACCGCTCCAGCACGGGAGGGAGGGAGGCGAGCTGCTTGGTCGCCGTCTCGCGCGCGATATCCCGAGCCAGCATGGCGCTCATTCTTGCTGGCTCCGCAATATTGAGTTCGTCGAATGCCTCCGGGTCGAGAATGGTCGCCATCGCCTCTACCAGCGCGGCCTTGAGGTCGGAGGGGGTGGTCATGGCTTGCGTCCTGCTGCGATGGCGCGAATGGCTTCATCCACCCGCGCACGCCATTGATCGGTCGGGAAGCTCCTCGCATACAGGAACGCGATCAGTTCGCCGATGCTAAGGCCGCCACGCTGATCCATGCGGTCGAGCGGCTGGCCCGGCCACAGGTGGTCGTAAACCTGATAGGCGCGCTCGGTCAGAATGCGGTCGACACGCTTCGGCGTGTCGTGAACTTGAAGTGGCGACAGCTTCACTGTTCACCTCCCTTCGGGGTGGTGGGCGGCAGCAGGGCGCGGATGGCCTTCGCAGTCGCTATCGCTGCATGAGATTCGGCCGACAATGGGCCGTCCCCGCCGATGCGATGAACGTGCCGTTCCTCAACAAGCTTCGCCGCCGCCTCTATCGCCTCCCGCTGCACGTCGCGCAGGGCGGATTCGATGGCAGCGATTGACGCCTCGGGAATATCAGACGAGTCCCATTCGTAAATCTCAGCGGCCAGCTTCTCCGCCCTCTCCCGCAGGTCGTCAGGCATGCGCCCCTCCTCTTTTGGGGCGGCTCGGCAGGTGGGCGGTCGCTCTAGCCCAGCTGGATCGCCGCCAGATCTTTTGTATAGTTCGCCTGCCCACACCGTATTCAGCAGCAAGCGCGCGCTGGCTCTTTCGGCCTGAGTAGATTGCGATGACTTCGGATTCGGTCAGCTTCGAAGCGGGAAGCTGAGACCCGAAGGATGTTCGATTCTTGCGAACTGCGTCCCGAAGATTCTCCGCCTGCGTTCCAAGGAAGATGTGGTTTGGGTTGACGCACAGAGGAACGTCGCATTTGTGACAGGCGTAGAGGCCGGGCGGAATGGGCCCGACTAACTGCTGATATATCCAGCGGTGCGCCACACCCTTGGTGCCGTCGTAGGTGAAAATTCCGTACCTCTCATTGCCAAGGCTGCCGCACCACAGCCAGCACCCTGAGTTCGGCTCAGGAGAGACGAATCCAAGAAAGCGTTCCATCTTGCTGCGCCCCAGGTGGTTGCTAGCCATGTCCGTCGCCCTCCTGCGGGGTGGTGAGGGCGGCGATAACCCGATACGCGCGCCTCACGTCGAACATCGTCAGCGTCTTGCCGCTCGGCGTCGTGGCGATCACCCAGCCATCCTCGCGGCCGTACGGACCGAAGCCAGACGCCCACTCCGAGAACGGCTCCAGCGCCTCCCGGAGCCTCGCCGCTTGCGCCTC
>DASPJU010000181.1:0-3001 GCA_035628475.1 Salinarimonas sp.
GCTTCAACCGTGGCTCGCGGATCATGGGGTGACCACCAGCCCACGTCGCGGGACTCGGTGGTCGTGACCCGTCGACCCTCCCTGACCTCGGCGCCTCGCGCCATGGAGGCCGCTGGAGAAGGATGGGCGATCTCGATGATCCAGGTGGTGACCGCTCCGTGGATTGAGTATGCGAGGGGCAATCGGACCGGAGATTAGACCCAAGCATGCCCCGAGATCACATCGGTCGACATCGTAGCGCAGCTTGGACGCCCGGATTAGCGGTCGCAACGCTGTCGTTCATCATCGTGCTGCTTACGACAGTGCGTCAGGTCGGCGTGTACGATGAAGGCATCATCCTCACCGGCGGAGCGCGGATGATGGCGGGCGAACTTCCCTCGAGAGATTTTTACACGAACTATGGACCCGGCCAGTTTCTTCTGTCCGGAATAGCTTTCAAAGTTTTCGGCCATACCATGCTGGTGGCCCGCATCTTGGATGCGCTTCAACTCGCGATCGTTATAGCTTTGTGTTGGTCGGTCACCCGTTCCGTGGCTTCGACATCGATCGCACTACCAGGCGCTCTCTGCGCATTGGCGATGGCATTGACGTCACGATCGCCTCTCTTCCCGCTTGTTCCAGCGACTGCGCTGAGTATTCTTGCTGCCTGGGTCACCGCTCGCCGTCTCGCACAGCCGCCGAGGCGGTTCGAGTACCTCGTTCCGTCCCTGATCATCGGCGCGGTCAGCCTGTTCCGCTATGACGTCGCCGTATTGGTCGGCCTGGCGCTTGGTTTTGCCGTGCTCTACATCCGATGGCGGCAGTACCGGTCGGGCCAAGTTGGACATCCTGCGATATGGCGCAGCATCAGAGGCTACTCGACTTGCCTCGCCATGACCGCTTCGCTGGTGATAATATTACTCCTGATATGCGGAATGTTTCCGTACACCGTCAGGGATCTCTTCGTTTACAATTCAAGCAACTATGTCGCGATGCGCAATCTACCTTTTCCTCGTCTGTCGGATATAAACGGCATGCCCAGTGGGGCGCTGGTCTATTTGTCCCCCGTCATCGTCCTAGGAGCTGCGATCGTCGTGTCCACGACGGGGCTGCGGGCTCACGCCGTCCGAGCCCAGAGCGCCTTCGATGGTCGATTGATCCTGCTTGTCTGCTTTGCCTCGTTGTCTGCGGCCCTCTTCGCGAAGGGCTTGGTCAGGACCTCTCCCCTCCACATGCTCGGCGGAAACCTTGCGGCCGTTCCGGCGGCTTGCGCAGCCTTCGCCATCATCTTGGACCGGACGACCGCCCCCCGAGGCCTGGGACGGCGAACGGCGCAGTTCGCCTTCCTGGCTCTTGCACTGCTTTGGTTCGGAGCGGTTTTCGAGCTCGACGTCGCAGAGCGCAACGTTCGTTCGGTGTTCGATAGCAAGAGCCGGAGTGAGCCACGACGCATCTGGCCGCTTGATGTCGAGGATCATCGCCTTGCTGCTTTGCGCGATCTGGCCGCTCGCGTGAAGGAGGGCGAACGCATCCTGTCCGTTACCGGACGTCATGACAAAGTGTTCGTCAATGACATCTCGGCATATTGGCTACTCGACCGCCTGCCGGGCACTCGGTGGCACCACTTCGATCCGGGCGTTCAGACCAGCAGGGCCGTTCAACGGGAGATGATCGAAGAAGCTGAACGCCTTGAGGTGCGCACCATTCTTCGTGACCGAACATGGGATCACGTCGAAGAGCGAAACCTCAGCGCGCTGAGTTCGGGTGTCGGCGCCTTCGATGACTACCTCTCGTCGAACTTTGACCTCGTGGCAAGCTACGGATCCGTCGACATCCTAACCCGGAAACCCGCCCGGTGAGGAGCTTCCCTCTGTCCGATGCCAGTCGTCTTGGTGGATCCAGAGCGGCAGCTTCTCGGCCGTGCTGCGGACATGCCCGAGGCCGAGCGCTCGGCAGGCCTGCTGGAACGGCCGAGCGATAGCAGCCGCCATAGTCGGTCATCACGCGCGCCGCCGTGATGCCCAGGCCCGAATCGTGGGCCACGGCCGCCCCCGGGGAGGCCGTTGCGCTCTCCTTCTCGTCGGGCCGGATCGCCCCGCGACGCGCCTCAGGCCGCCGCGGCCGCCCCGTCGGCGGCGGCCTCGAGAGCGGCGATATCGATGCGGCTCATCCCCATCATGGTCCGCATGGCGGCCCCCGCCCGGGCCGCGTCGGCATCCGTGACGAGGTCCAGCAGGCGCTTGGGGGTGATCTGCCAGGAGATGCCCCAGCGGTCCCGCGCCCAGCCGCACGGGCCCTCGCGGCCGCCGTTCCCCGTGACGGCCGCCCATAGGCGGTCGGTCTCGGCCTGGTCCGCCGTCTCGATCATGAAGGACACGGCCTCGCTGTGGGGGAAGCCCGGGCCGCCGTTGAGGGCGCAGAAGCGCTGCCCCGCCAGCCGGAACACGACGGTGAGCACCGAGCCCGCGGGTCCGGACGGCGTGTCGGCGGGCGAGCGGTTGACGCTCTCGATGCGGCTGTCGGGCAGGAGGCCGACATAGAAGGACGCGGCCTCCTCGGCGGCGCCGTCGAACCAGAGCGTGGGCGTGATCTTGGACATGGGGCTTTCCCTCCTCGTCGGATCGTCGCCGCGCCCGCGGGACATCTCCTCGCGCGGCGCGGGACGGGCGCACGCAGCTCAGCGGGCGATCTCGTCCCGCAGGCGCTCTTCCCGGGCCGCGAGCTCGGGCGTCATCGCCTCGCCGAAATCGGCCATCTCGTAGAGCGGGCGGATCTCCAGCTCGCTGGGCCCCGGCATCGGGTTGGGGCAACGGCGCGCCCAGGCGACCGCCTCGTCCATGTCACGCACCTGCCAGAGCCAGAAGCCCGCCACGAGCTCGTTCGTCGCCGAGAAGGGACCGTCGACGACCGTGCGGGCCTCGCCCTCGAACCGCACCCGCTTGCCCCGCGCCGAGGGGTGCAGGCCCTCGCCGGCGAGCAGGATCCCGGCGGCGGCGAGCTCCTCGTTGAAGCGGCCCATGGC
>DASPJU010000182.1:0-10417 GCA_035628475.1 Salinarimonas sp.
CCTCCTCGAGCCAGTTCAGCAAATAGTCGAAATCCTCGTCGGTCTCGCCGGGGAAGCCGACGACGAAGCTCGACCGGATGGCGATGTCGGGCACGACCTGCCGCCACGAGCGGATGCGCTGCAGGACCTTCGCGTCGTTGGCCGGGCGGCGCATCGCGCGAAGGATTCTCGGGCTCGCGTGCTGGAACGGGATGTCGAGGTAGGGCAGCACTTTGCCCTCGGCCATCAGCGGGATCACCGCGTCGACGTGCGGGTAGGGATAGACGTAGTGCAGCCGCACCCAGGCGCCGAGCTCGCCCATCGCCGCGGCGAGGTCGGTCATGTGGGCACGGACCTCGCGGCCGCGCCACTGACGCGGCTGGTGGCGGATGTCGACGCCGTAGGCCGAAGTGTCCTGGCTGATGACCAGCAGCTCCTTTGTCCCCGCTTCGACCAGCTTCTCGGCCTCGCGGAGGATGGCGTCGGGGCGGCGGCTGACGAGGTCGCCGAGTTCGCGGGCGAGGTCGAAGAAACGGGCGCGCACCTCCCGGTCCCGCCAGGCGCTCGGCTGGTATTTGATGTCGACGCCGTAGGCACTGGTGTCCTGCGAGATCACCAGGATCTCCTTGACCCCCGCTTTCACGAGCCGCTCGGCCTCGCGCAGCACCTCGGCAGCGGGTCGGCTCACGAGATCGCCGCGCAGCTTCGGAATGATGCAGAAGGTGCAGCGATTGTTGCAGCCCTCGGAGATCTTCAGATAGGCGTAGTGCCTCGGCGTGAGCTTCACCCCGTGCTCCGGCACGAGGTCCACGAAGGGGTCGTGGGCCGGAGGGGCCGCCTGATGCACCGCGGCGACCACGCTCTCGTAGGCCTGCGGGCCGGTGATGGCCAGCAGGTTGGGGAACCGGTCGCGGATCTGCTCGGGCTCGGCGCCCATGCAGCCGGTGACGATGACCCGGCCGTTCTCGGCCATCGCCTCGCCGATCGCCTCCAGCGATTCCGCCTTCGCGCTGTCGAGGAAGCCGCAGGTGTTGACGATCACGACGTCGGCCCCGTCGTGCTTCTTCGTCAGCTCGTAGCCTTGAGCCCGCAGCTGGGTGATGATCCGTTCGGAATCCACCAGCGCCTTGGGGCAGCCGAGCGAGACGAAGGAGACTTTGGGCGCGGGAGCGTTCATGGGCGGCAGGGGTCCTGGGGGCTCCGCGGTCGTGTGCACGGCGCGCCTACCCTTGGCAAGCGCCCGCGCGCGCGGCTCCGATCTGTCGGAAGACGCCGGCGAGATAGGCTGCGATCGCGGCGGCTTGAAGGCCGGGGAACTGCGGATCCGTCAGATCTCCGGCCGGGTCGCGACATAGAGGCCGCAGCCCAGCAGCGCGACCGCGAGCCCGGCCTTCACGGAGACGGGCGCCTGGGTGAGCGTGATCAGCCCGAAGCTGCCCGCCATCGACAGGCAGGCCACGACCTTGGCGGACCGCGGGATGGCGCCCCTGCGCCGCCAGCTCGCCACCGGGGGGCCCAGGATGCGATGGTTCAGGAGCCAGGCCTCGAAGCGGGGCGAGGAGCGCGCGAAGCAGGCGCCCGCGAGGATGAAGAACACCACCCCCGGCACCAGGGGGAGGACCAGCCCCGCGATCCCGAGCCCGACGCACAGCCAGCCCAGGGCCAGGAGCGCCCAGCGCAGCGGGCGCGGCACGCCGGCGGCGCGGCCGGGCAGGGCGGGATCGGGCATGGGAGAGGCCTCCTCCCGCGGGGGCTCGTGCATCGGATCGTCAACCATGGTGCGCCGCAACCGGCTCGACAAGGCCTAGGTCACGCCCCATGTCTTGGGGGCGGGCGAAAGACGGTGGTCTTGCGGCCGGAACGTGCTTTAGTCCCAGGCAACGCGCCAGAACATCCGACGATCCCGATGACGCCGATCCCCGTGCCAGGCCTCCCGACCCCGCCCGCCGAGCCGCCGCATCGGGTGAGCGCGCGCGCGCGGCTGCGCAACTACTTCCTCACCGGCCTCGTCGTCGCCGGACCGCTGACGATCACGATCTATCTCACCTGGTGGTTCATCAACCTCGTGGACGGCTGGGTGAAGCCGCTGATCCCGCGCAACTACCTGCCCGACACCTACCTGCCCTTCGCGATCCCCGGCTTCGGGCTCATCATTGCGTTCTTCGGGCTCACGCTCTTGGGCTTCGCGACCGCCAACCTCGTCGGCCGCTCGCTCCTCAGCGCGGGCGAACTGCTCCTCGAGCGCATGCCCGTGGTGCGCGGGCTCTATCGCGGGGTGAAGCAGGTCTTCGAGACCCTGTTCTCGACCACGGGCACGTCGTTCCGCACAGCGGGGCTGATCGAGTTCCCGGTCAAGGGCACCTGGTCGATCGTGTTCCTCTCCGCGCCGCCCTCGGCCGAGATCACGGACCGGCTGCCGGACGCCTCCGAGCATGTCAGCGTGTTCCTGCCCTGCACGCCCAACCCCACGACGGGCTTCTTCTTCTACCTGCCGCGCCGGGAGGTCATCGAGCTCGACATGAGCGTGGACGACGCCGCCAAGCTCGTGATGTCGGCGGGGCTGATCCAGCCGGAGACGCTGCCGCGCCGAGTGCCGGTGGAGACGAAGGAGCGTGAGGCCGCTTTGTAGGGGCGCCCGGCTGGGCGGCGCTCGGCGCGCCCCGGACGCTCGGTCCGCGTAGAGGTCTCTTGAGCACCCTTCGAGGCCAGCCGTGCGGGCACCTTAGGACGAGGGCGGGGGTGGGATGCACGCCTCGCTGCCAGCATCCCAACCCCTTCATGCCGGGATGCGAGCCGCAGGCGAGCCTCGGCGCACGCACCACGCCCTCACCCGATCGCGCCCTTGCGCCGCCGCACGGGCGTCTCGGGCAGGATCGGCTGGTCGATCGGCACGGCGACCAGGCCCTCCACCGCGAGCGCGAGCACCGCCGCCACGCCGTCGAGGGCGTTGTGCGCCGCGCCCGCGACCTCGACCAGGGGCGCCACGCCGCACTCGTCGAGATGGTGCAGGATCCGGACCCGGTCGCCCGCCGAGACCGTCACGGTCCGGCACGCCGTGATCAGCCGCACGGTCGTGCGCCGGGGCTCGGCCGCGAGGCTGGACGCGGTCTCGACCTGGAGCGCGCGACCGTCCACCGCGACGGCGCCCAGGATGAGGGCGGGTCCGAGAGGATGATGGATGAGGTCGGCGTCGGCCACGATGTCGACCAGCACGGCCTCGCCCTCGCGCACGATCTCGAAATCGGCCCGGTGCTCGACGAACTCGTCTCCCACCGCGAAGGTCGCCGGCTCCGGGCCGGGGCGGACGGCTTCGACGGCGGCGTCGAGCTCGCAAAGGGCGAGGAAATCGGCGATCAGCGCCGCGCGCGCCCCGCCGGCGGGAGCCTTGCGCCGGGACGGACGGCGGCCGCCGCTGGAGCGGGCGGCGGCGACGCGCGCGGAGCGGTCGGCTCGGGCGATCGAGGGCATGACGGGCTCCCGCGGCGGATCAATCCCAGACAGGTCACCGCGGCCGCGACGACCGGGCCCCAAGGACGCCCAGCGTTGATGGACAGAGAACAGATAAGGAACGCTGGGCGGCTCGTCAATCGAGGGCGATCGGCGCGTCTTTTCTCACCACCGAAAACGCTTCCGACTCTTGGAAAATGCCCCGCGAATCACCATCTCAGACGTGTCGCCGCACGGTCCCCCGACTCATTTCGTCGCATGGAAACGAGGTGGCGCGCGCGTCTAGGATTGGAACATATCAAGAACAAGCTGGGCGGTTCGGACGCGACCGCCGAGGAGGCGTGAGCGACATGAACAACGCTGACAAGCATATCGGCGACATCCTCGCCAAGTACGGCGAGCCGCTGGCCGGCAATGTCTGGCGGGTCCAGGGCACGGCCGTGATCTACCACAAGGCGCTGGAGCGCATCGCGGCGCAGGCCGGGATCGTCTGGGACAAGCCTGAGATCGTGCGCGCCGAGCGCGACGAGGCCGTCATCCTGGTCACGGGCCGCATGGGCGAGCGGTTGGAGTGGTCCATCGGCGAGGCCCTGATCAACGTGAACTATCGCGTCTCGGGCAAGCAGGCGGCCTATGTCTACGCCATGGCTGAGAAACGGGCGAAGGATCGCGTGATCCTGAAGCTCGTGGGCCTGCACGGCTTCCTCTATTCGGAGGAGGAGGCGGACGAGTTCAAGACGAACCGGCCGGCCTCCACCACCGTCGAGGTGCTAGGCGAGACCGAGGTCAAGGGCGCGCAGCCCGATTCCGGGACCGAGCCCGATCCGACCGAGGCGGAGCTGAAGAAGCGGATCGACGCGGCCAAGACCATCAACGCCGTGACCGACCTGATGCTCCACGCCGACACCCAGAAGGCGCTGAGCGCGCTCTCCCCCACCGCCCGCGACGAGGTTCGCGACCACGCCAAGGCGCGGCTGGTGAAGCTGGGCTGGCCCTCCAAGAAGGCGGCGTAAAGCCGCCCTCTCATGTCGGGGCGCCCGCGGGGCTGAGCCCGGATCCCACGACCGGCCTCCTGATCGGACACCCCCCGTTCGGTGGCACCCAGTCGTGGGATCCGGGCTCTGGGCGCCGCCGAGCCCCGGAATGACGAGCGCTTCGCTCATCCCATCATGCCCTCATACGCCCTGGCCCAGGACGACGACGGCACCGGCAGCCTCTCGGCCGTGGGAGCGCTCGCGGGCACGGTGGAGCGCGTCACCTTCCACAATCCCGAGAGCGGATTCTGCGTGCTGCGGGTGGCGCTTGCGGGCCTGAAGGAGCCCGCAGCGGTGGTGGGCCAGGTGCCGGCGGTCCACCCGGGCGAGATGGTCGAGGCGACGGGCGCCTGGGTCAACGATCCCACCTACGGCGTGCAGTTCAGGGCCGAGGCGCTCGCCGTCACGGCGCCGACCAGCGCCGAGGGGCTGGAGCGGTACCTCGCCTCCGGGCTCATCCACGGCATCGGCCCGGTCTGCGCGCGTCGCCTCGTCGAGGCGTTCGGCGAGGACGTGCTCGAGGTGATCGCCCGTGAGCCCGCGGCCCTGCGCCGGGTCGAGGGGGTGGGGCCCTGGCGGGCGCAGCGCATCGTCGCGGCCTATGCCGAGCAGCAGGCCATCCGCGAGATCGTCGTCTTCCTCCACGGCCACGGCCTTCCCGCGGCCCGCGCGGTCCGCATCTTCAAGACCTATGGTCCCAACGCGGTGGGCGTCGTCACGGCCGATCCCTACCGCCTCGCCCGCGACGTGCGAGGCGTCGGCTTCCATCAGGCCGACCGCATCGCGGCGGGCCTCGGCATCTCGACGCGCGCTCCCGCGCGCATCCGCGCCGGCCTCGTCCACACCCTCGTCGAGGCGCTGGACGAGGGTCATTGCGGCCTGCCCGTCGCGGAGGCGATCGCCCGCGCCGAGGCCCTGCTCGGGGTCTCAGGCGAGCCGCTCGCGGAGGCGCTCGCCGCCGAGCGTCTTGCCCCGGACCTCGTGGTCGACGACATCGAGGGCCGCTCCTTCCTCTTCCTCGCCGGCCTGCACGCGGCCGAGCGCGCGCTTGCCGAGCGGCTCGCCGGCCTCGCGCGGGGCACGCCGCCTTGGGATCGGGCGGATCCGGACCGGGATCTCGTCCGCGCCGAGGAGATCGCGGGCCTGGCGCTCGCGCCGAGCCAGCGCGACGCCCTGCGGCTCGCGCTCGCCTCCAAGGTCGTCGTGATCACGGGCGGGCCGGGCGTCGGCAAGACGACGATCCTGTCCGCGCTCCTCGGGCTCCTGGCTGAGCGGGGGCTCGAGGTCGCCCTGTGCGCGCCCACCGGGCGGGCCGCGCGGCGGCTGGGCGAGAGCACGGGGCTTCAGGCCTCGACCATCCACCGCCTGCTCGAGGTCGACGCGCTCGGCGGCGGGTTTCGCCGTGGGCCGACGGCGCCGCTCGCCTGCGACGTGCTCGTCGTCGACGAGATGTCCATGGTGGACGTGCGCCTGATGCACGCGCTCCTGCGCGCGCTGCCCGAGCGGGCGGCCCTCGTTCTGGTGGGCGACGTGGACCAACTGCCCTCCATCGGCCCCGGCCAGGTGCTCGCCGACGTCATCGCATCTGGAGCCGTGCCGGTCGCGCGCCTCACGGAGGTGTTCCGGCAGGGCAGGGGCAGCCGCATCGTGGCGAGCGCGCACGCCGTGAACCGGGGCGAGGTGCCCGATCTCGAGCCCGCCGCCGACGGCGACTTCTACTTCGTGCCCGCCGAGGAGGCGGAGGACGGCCTGCGCAAGGTGATCGCGCTGGTGCGCGAGCGGATCCCGGCGCGCTTCGGCCTCGACGCGGTCGACGACATCCAGGTGCTGGCGCCCATGAATCGGGGCGGGCTCGGGGTGCGGGCCCTCAACATCGCGCTCCAGCGCGCCCTCAATCCGCCCGCGGAGGGCGCGATCGAGCGCTTCGGCTGGACCTACGGGCCCGGCGACAAGGTCATGCAGACGGTCAACGACCACGAGCGCGAGGTCTATAACGGCGACATCGGCGTGATCGCGTCGGTGGATCACGAGGCGGGCGCCCTCACGGTCGCCTTCGAGGGCCGGGAGGTCGCCTATCGCTTCGGCGAGCTCGACGACCTGGTGCCGGCCTACGCGACCACGATCCACAAGGCCCAAGGCTCCGAATACCCTGCGGTCGTGATCCCGCTCTCCATGCAGCACGCCCCCATGCTGCGCCGCGACCTGCTCTACACCGCGCTCACCCGCGGCAAGCGCCTCGTCGTGCTGGTGGGAAGCCGCGAGGCCCTGGCGCTCGCGGTCCGGCGGGGGCGGGGAGGCGGACGATGGTCGCGGCTCAGGGGATGGCTCGAGGACATGCGCCTCGACCCGCTCTCCCAAGCACCCTCGTCCTGAGGCGCCCCACGCGGCGGTGCCTGGAGGGCGCGTCCCCGGATCTCCACCGCCTGCGGCAGGCGTCCTGCCTGCTTGGAGGCTCGGTTCGCGCGTGAAGCAGCGTGAGGGGGTTGGGAGAGAGCTGGATCCATCGCGCCATCTCGCTCCGCCCCCGGTCCCGGACCGGAGAGGGGTTCCCCGGCGAACCCTTCCGCCCCCTCCGGCGTTCACGCCCCGCAACGGAGGAGCCACCATGGCCGACGACAACCGCTCGCGCCGCGATCGCGCCTATGCCGGCAGCCCCGCCGGGTATGGGGGCGGCGGCTTCGGCGAGCACGGTTATGGCGGGGGCTTGCGCGGGGCGGCTGAGCGCGGCGTCAGCGGTCCCGTGCGCGGCGAGCGCGACCGGCCGGAGGGCATCGGCGGCAACGGCTATGCGGGCGACCGGACGGACGGGCCGCACCGCGGCAAGGGCCCGCGCGGCTATCGCCGCTCCGACCCCCGGATCCTCGAGGACGTGAGCGACCGCCTGATGGACGACCCCCATGTCGACGCACGCTCGATCGAGGTCCGGGTCGAGGACGGCGAGGTGACGCTCGACGGCACGGTGGGCAGCCGATGGGAGAAGCGGCGCGCCGAGGACCTCGCGGAGACCGTCTCCGGTGTCGCCCACGTGCAGAACAACCTGCGCGTCCGCGAGAACACCGCCTTCGGCAAGGAGACCATGACCCCCGAGCGCCAGCCCGACGGCGGTCACGGCAGCCCCGTCACGGGACGCTCCCGCCCGCGCTGACAGGAACCCGCCGGTCCCGGCGCCTGTTCTCTCCGGAGGCGTGCAACCCCGGAGACCGCCATGCCGAACCGAGACCGCAACCGCTCCTACGACCGCGACCAGAGCCGCTATGGCGGCCACCAACCGGACGATGACGGCCGTTCCCGCGAGGGAGAGGGCCGGGACCGCTACCTCGGCGATTCCAGCGGCGGCTACGGCACCGGCGGCGCCGCGATCGACTATCACGACGTGATGGGCGGCGGCTACGGCGCGCGCGACTACGGCCAAGCCTATCCCGACCTCGACCCCGCGCACGTCTTCGACCGCATCGATCGGGGCGACGTGCCGAGCCGGCGCGGCCTCGGGCCCAAGGGGTATCAGCGCTCCGACGAGCGCGTCCTCGAGGACGTCCACGAGCGCCTGACCGAGGACCCGCATCTCGATGCGAGCGACATCGAGGTGTCGGTCCAGGACGGTGAGGTGCGCCTGTCGGGCTTCGTCGGCAACCGGACCGAGCGGCGCTACGCAGAGGACCTCGTCGAGGGGATCTCGGGCGTCCGGCACGTCCAGAACGACCTGCGGCTGCGCGAGCGCGACGAGGGCGCCCGCGGCGCCGTGGCGGGCCGGGACGGCACCCAGATGGTGAGTTCCGGCACCGGGGCGGGCGCCGGCGACGTCACGAGCGCCGGGGTGACGAGCGGCCGGCGGCGG
Organism: Salinarimonas sp.; assembly: GCA_035628475.1. Lineage (GTDB taxonomy): Bacteria > Pseudomonadota > Alphaproteobacteria > Rhizobiales > Beijerinckiaceae > Salinarimonas_A. The sequence continues at coordinate 8,296 of DASPJU010000182.1, forward strand.
TGAGCGCCCTCAGCCGGCCGCGGCGCGCATGCGCGCGAAACCCTCGTCGAGATCCGCTTGGAGGTCGGCGAGATCCTCGAAGCCGATATGGAAGCGCAGCGTCGGCCCCTCCGGGGCCCAGCGCGTCGCCGTGCGGTAGGTCGAGCAGTCGAACGGGATGACCAGGCTTTCGAAGCCGCCCCAGGAATACCCCATCCCGAACAGGGCGAGGCCGTCGAGGAAGGCGGCGAGCGCGACCTCCGGCACGGGATTGAGCACGACCGAGAACAGGCCGGAAGAGCCCTTGAAGTCGCGTGCCCAGATCGCGTGTCCTGGGTCGTCGGGCAGCGCGGGATGCAGCACCCGCGCCACCTCCGGGCGCCCGCCCAGCCAGCGCGCCATGGCGAGCGCCTGCGCCTCGTGCTCCTTGAGCCGCAGCGCCATGGTGCGCAGGCCCCGCAGCGCCAGGAACACGTCCTCGGGGCCCGCGCACATCGCGTAGGCGTCGAAGGTGCGCCGCAGCGCCGGCCAGCAGCGCTCGTTGGCGGAGACGAGCCCGAGCAGCAGGTCCGAGCCGCCGCTGAGATATTTCGTCCCCGCCTCGATCGCGAGATCGACGCCGCGCTCGTGCGGCGGGAAGAGCAAGGGGGTCGCCCAGGTATTGTCCATGAGCGTGACCGCGCCGCGCGCCCGCGCCGCCGCCGCGATGGCGGGAACGTCCTGCATCTCGAAGCTCTGCGAGCCGGGCGCTTCGGTCAGCACCGCCGCCGTGTTGGGGCGCATCAAGGCCGCGATGCCCTCGCCCAGGAGCGGGTCGTAGTACTCGGTCTCGACGCCGAAACGCTTGAGGACCGTGTCGCAGAAGATCCGGGTCGGGCCGTAGACCGAGTCCGTCACGAGGAGATGGTCGCCCGCCTTCAGGCAGGACATCAGCGCGAGCGCCACCGCGGCGAGCCCCGAGGGCGTGAGCACCGTGCCGGCCGCGCCCGAGATCTCGCTCCAGGCCGTCTCCAGCGCCTCCGTCGTGGGGGTGCCCTTGGTGCCGTAGGTATAGCGGGCGTTGCGGGTCTTGATCGCCTCGTACGACGGGTAGAGCACGGTCGAGCCGCGATAGATCGGCGTGTTGACGAAGCCGTGCTGCTCGGACGGGTCGCGTCCCGCATGCACGAGGCGGGTGCGCTCGGCGAGACGGCTCTTTCTCGGGTCCTTGGCGTCCATCGGGTCCTTCCTCGGGGCGAGGGCGGATGTGAGACCTCGCGCCCCGGCCCGTCAAGCGCCCGGGGATTGGCGTGGAACATGCTTGACCGGACCTGGGATGTGTCGTTCGATGCCGTCCGAGAGGTGATGCGACCGAGAGGCGTAACCGTCGCACGCGGCGGTCGTTGACGGGGTCGCGGACCTTTGCCAAAGAGCGGCTCCCACGGCCAAGCCGGCCGATGGGGCCCGTCGCCCCGCACGAGAGAAGCCGCAAGGCCTGGCGGGACGGCGTTCAACGAACAGAGCGGGAGACTATCGAACATGAAGAAGGCACTCGTCACGATCGCCGTCGGGCTGGCGGCCAGCATCGCCGCCACGGCCGCCTCGGCCCAGGCGACGCTCAACACCGTCAAGCAGCGCGGCACCCTGCAGTGCGGCTCCAACCCGGCCCTCGCCGGCTTCGGCGTGCCGGACGCGCAGGGCAACTGGACTGGCCTCGACGTCGAGTTCTGCCGCGCGATCTCGGCCGCGATCTTCAACGATCCCAACAAGGTGCGCTTCATCCCGCTCTCGGCCAAGGACCGCTTCACCGCGCTCCAGTCCGGCGAGATCGACGTGCTCGTCCGCAACTCCACCGCGACGATGTCGCGCGACACCTCGCTCGGCCTCGATTTCCCGGCGATCAACTACTACGACGGCCAGGGCTTCATCGTTCGCAAGTCGCTGAAGGTGGCCTCCGCGAAGGAGCTCGGCGGCGCCTCGATCTGCACGCAGCAAGGCACGACCACGGAGCTGAACCTCGCGGACTTCTTCCGCTCCAACAACCTCAAATACGAGGTCGTCGCGTTCGTCTCGAACGACGAGACGTGGAAGGCCTACGACACCGGCCGGTGCGACGCGTTCACCACGGACGCCTCGGGCCTCTACGCGCAGCGCCTCGTCGCGA
>DASPJU010000183.1:0-3745 GCA_035628475.1 Salinarimonas sp.
GCTCCACGACGAAGGCCGCCTCACCGCCTGGCGGTGATTCCAATCGGTTGACCCTCCCGGCCTGACCGGGCAGGGCCGCCGCTTATGGCCAAGCTGCCCACCGTCGCGATCGTCGGCCGGCCGAACGTCGGCAAATCGACCCTGTTCAACCGCCTCGTCGGCAAGAAGCTCGCCCTCGTCGACGACCGCCCCGGCGTTACCCGCGACCGGCGCGAGGGCGACGCGCGCCTGGCCGACCTCGAGTTCCGCATCGTCGACACGGCGGGCCTCGAGGAGGCGGACGAGGCCTCGCTGCTCGGGCGCATGCGCGCCCAGACCGAGGCCGCGATCCGCGACGCCGACCTCATCCTCTTCGTGATCGACGCCCGAACGGGGCTGCTGCCGGCTGACCGGCCCTTCGCAGAGCTGGTGCGCCGCTCGGGCACGCCCGTGGTCCTGCTCGCCAACAAGGCCGAGGGGGCGGGGGGGCTCGCGGGCGCCTACGAGGCCTTCGGCCTGGGGCTCGGCGATCCCGTGCCGGTCTCGGCCGAGCACGGCGAGGGCATGGGCGAGCTCTACCACGCGCTGGCCGCCCACCTGCGGCCCGAGGTCGAGGAGGTGGAGGACGAGGGGTTCGAGGAGGAGGGCGACCAGGACGGGGAAGCGGTCGATCCGCCGGGCAAGCCGCTCCACGTCGCCGTGGTGGGCCGCCCGAACGCCGGCAAGTCGACGCTGATCAACCGCATGCTCGGCGAGGAGCGCCTCCTCACGGGGCCCGAGGCCGGCATCACCCGCGACTCGATCTCGCTCGACTGGGATTGGCGCGGGCGGGCCGTGAAGCTGTTCGACACGGCGGGCCTGCGCCGGCGCGCGCGCGTCGAGGACAAGCTCGAGAAGCTCTCCGTGGCCGATGCCCTGCGGGCGGTGCGCTTTGCCGAGGTGGTCGTGGTGCTCCTCGACGCCACGATTCCCTTCGAAAAGCAGGACCTCACCATCGTCGATCTCATCGAGACCGAGGGCAGGGCGCTCGTCATCGGGCTCAACAAGTGGGACCTCGTCGCCGACAAGCCGGGCCTGCTCAAGGAGCTGCGCGAGGACGCCACGCGCCTCCTGCCGCAGGTGCGGGGCGTGCCGGTGGTGCCGCTCTCGGGGCTGGCCGGCGAGGGCATCGACCGCCTCATGCAGGCGGTGTTCGCCACCTACGAGGTCTGGAACCGGCGCGTGCCGACTCCCCGCATCAATCGCTGGCTCGCGGAGGCCCTGTCGGCCAACCCGCCGCCCGCCGTGTCGGGGCGGCGCATCAAGATCCGCTACATGACGCAGGTGAAGGCGCGCCCGCCCCATTTCGCGGTGTTCGGCAACCAGCTCGACGCGCTGCCGAAATCCTATTCGCGCTACCTGGTCAACGCCTTGCGGGAGGCCTTCGAGCTGCCGGGCGTGCCGATCCGCCTGTCCCTGCGCACGAGCCGCAACCCGTTCGACCGGGACAAGGGCTAAGGGACCGGAAAGCTCAAGCTCGGCAAAAGCTTGAGCGCGGGTCCGGATACCGCGTTTGAACCCTGACGCCGGTGCCGCGTTCCCCGTTGCATCCGCGCGATCCCGCGCGCAGCAGCAGGAGATCCCTCATGCGCAGCATCCCCCTCGCCCTCGTGGCAGCCGTCGCGGCCGGCGCCGCCCTCGTGGCCGCTCCCGACCGCGCCCAGGCCCAGTTCGGCATCTCGGTCGGCTTCGGCGGCGGCTCGTCCTACGACCCGGCCTATGACAGCGACGACGGCTTCGGCTGGGGCCCGGCCTACCAGCCGCAGAACTATTACGGCTACGGCTCCCCGACGGTCGTGGGCTACGGGCCGGGCCGCTACGGCGTCTATGGCGCTCCCGTGTCGTATGACGGCGAGCAGCCCTATGCCCAAGCGGTGACCTACGCCCGGCCCGTGCGCAGCCGCGTGGTCGTGCGCGAGCGCTACGTGCCCCGCCGCGTCGTGGTGACCCGCGCCTATCAGCCTCGGAGGGTGGTCGTGACGCGCGCCTACCAGCCCCGCCGCGTGGTGGTGAGCCGCGGCTATGCCGCCCCGCGCCAGGTCGTGCGCGTGCGCAACTACTGACCCGACTCCGGCGGCCGCGGCCCGGCGCGGCCGCCCATGACAGCCCCGCCCGCCTGTGCTAGGTCCACGCCGCCGGCCCCGTAGCTCAGCTGGATAGAGCAACTGCCTTCTAAGCAGTAGGTCCCTGGTTCGAGCCCAGGCGGGGTCGCCAGGACCCCCATGCCCGCCCGGACCTCAGGCCGCCGACGGCGCCAGATGCGGGAACATGGCCCGGCGCGCCTCCTCGTCCATCTCGGCCTTGAAGGCATGGCGCTCGCGCAGGGCCGCGACGCGGGTCGCGGCGGGGCGCGCCGAGATCTCGTCGAGGTGGCGCTTGACGTTGGGCAGCCCGTCCCAGGCATCCTCGCCGATGACGAAGGGCACCATCCGGGACCAGCCCCACACCGCCATGTCGAGGATCGTGTAGGTCTCGCCGAGCATGAAGCGGTTCGCGGAGAGCCGCGCGTCGAGGACGCTCCAGTGCCGGCGCGCCTCGAAGAGGTAGCGCGTCACGGCATAGCCCTTCGGCTCCGGCGCGAAATGGCGGAAATGGACCGCCTGGCCGGAATAGGGCCCGATCCCGCTCGCCACGAACATCAGCCAGGACAGAAGCTCACCCCGCTCCCTCGGGGTCGGACCGGGCATGAAGCGGCCGGTGCGCTCGCCGAGATAGAGGAGGATGGCGTTCGAATCGAAGACGAGGGCGTCCGCCTCCTCGTCGACGATCACGGGCACCTTGCCGTTCGGGTTCAGGGCCAGGAAGTCGGGCCGGTGCTGCTCGCCCTTGCGGGTGTCGACCGGCACGAGGGCGTAGGGCAGCTCCATCTCCTCGAGGCAGAGCGCCACCTTCATGGGGTTCGGGGCGAGGTTGTAGTGAAAGCGGATCATGAGCGGTCTCCTGCGGGCCTGGCCGGCCCGCACGGCTTAGCGCAGGCGCGGGCGCGCCGGGATGCGCAATCGCGTGATCATGGGACGGGAGGGTTGCTCCCACGCCCCCCGCCTGGCCTGGGCCAGCGCCGCGCGGATCGACTCCAGCAGGTCGCGGAAGCCGGACCGGGCGGCGCGGCGGCGAGTCTCGTCGATGACGATCATGGCGGCGGGCACCGTCTCGAGGATCGAGCGCGGATGCGCCTCGCGGCTCCTGAGCGCCTCCTCGGCGGCCGCGGGCTGCGCGCCATCGCGCATGACCTTGGCGTAGCCCTCGAGCCGTCCGTCGGCATGCAGCGGCGAGACCGCGACCTGCGCCACGAAGGCGGACCCGTCCTTGCGCCGCCGCCCCTGCTCGTCGAACCGCCCGCGACGGCTCGCGACGTCGAGATCGCGCTCCGGCTCGCCCGCCGCGGCGTCCTCCTCGGGGTAGAAGGTCGAGACCGGCCGACCGGGGATCTCGTCGTGCTTCGGGCCCAGCATGCGCGACGCGCCCTCGCTCCAGGTCGTGACGCGCCCCGCCGCGCCCGGCACCACGATGGCGACGTCCGGCACGGCCGCCGTCGGCGCGTCGGGCGGGATCGCGGGCGGCGGGGACGCGGATGCGGTCAAGAGCGCACCTCGGGCGCTCCTCGTCGGAGCGGAGGCCGCCGTGCCGAGCGGGCCGGCGTGGCGAGCGTCGACAACATTGGCACTTCAGGAAGCTGCGCGTACCGGGACCGATCCGGACGGGGCGACGCGCTCCGACATCCCGGTCG
>DASPJU010000184.1:0-2292 GCA_035628475.1 Salinarimonas sp.
CCCACCGATGGCAAGCCTCCCGAGGGCCGGTCCGTTCCCGTCGGAAGAAGTGGCCGGGCTCAGGACCGAAGTCGAGATCCCTTTCACCCAGACGGTGCGCTGTGGTCCGGAGTCGTGCGTGGTGCCGCTCGACATCGTCGCGCCGCTGGAGGCAGAAGCCCTTCCAACCATCGTGCTGTTGCAGGGAGGGCCACGTCCGTTCCACGAGCGTCGGAATGGACCCATGATCTACGCCCTCGCCCATCGTGGCGCGGTGGTGTTCGTGTCGGCGTATCGCAGCACCGAAACCGGCAACACGCCGATGCACGCCTACGACGACGTTCGCTGCGCCGTTCGCTACGCCCGGGAGCACACTGCCGACTACGGTGGCGACCCGGGCCGTGTCGTGGTCGTCGGCCTGTCGTTCGGCAGCAAGGTTGCGCTCCAGATGGCGGTGGACCCTCCGGTCGAACCCGACATCTGCGTCGCTCCCGGGAGCGGCACTCCAGATGCCGTCGTGGGGCTCGCCGGCTTCGGCATTCAGGTGCGGGAATACTCGCCCGAGGCTCCTCCCATGTGGTTGGTCGCCGGCTCCGAGGACCCGCGGCAGACGCCAGACGGCAGGGACGACTTCGCCGACCTGGAAGCGGCCGGATTCGAGGTCTCGTTCCACGAGCTCGAGGGCGTCACACACGACGAGATGTTCGATCCAGCCGTGACGCCCGAGGCAGTCGACCTCATCTTCGAGGCGATCGACTCCCTCGGCGGTTGACCGCGTTCTCGGCGCGCTCCGCTGGGCCGCCCCGTCTACCAGGACGGTTCGGCTAGTCGGGACGACGGCGGCTTGCGGTACGCCCGGGCTCGCTGAGATCGCGTGACGCGGCTCCGCCAACCAGCAGGGCCCAGCCGGAACGGCCAGGCATGACGCTGAAGTGCGTCCGGCCACCCGGTTCGACGATCTCACGCAGCTCAGAGTCCGCCCGCAAACTCAGACCGCGCAGTACCTCGACGGTGACGCGTGCGGCGCTCTGGTTGATGACCTCGAGCTCGAGGGCGCGGCCGCCAAGTCCCGGGATGCAGGCAGTGAGCAGTCCAGCGACGACGAGGGCGCGTAGCACGCGCGTCGGGCTGGCTCTGGGTCCGGGCACCGCGGCTAGAGTAGCCCGGCACGATCGGCGAGTGAGCAGGTAGTCACTTAGGCGGTCTGAGCGGCCGTGAAGCCCCGGCAACGTCTCCGCTAACAGGACGCTTCGGCTAGTCGGGATAGCCAGCGCTAGCGTCGTTGCCCGCGAGGGATTGTTATCGCGGCGTGGTGCGCGCGGCCGATAGGCAGAACACTAGGGCGTGACCTCAATATCGAACGACTGCACGCAACCGTTTCGATCGGACAGCCGAACGCGCCATGTGCCGGCCCGGTCGAAGGTCGAGGCGTGCATGTCCGCGTTGAAGAGGTCGCGCATGATGCCAACCGAGGTGCGGCGACCCACGGGGCTGGTGGTTTCGATGAGGGTCAAGCCCCAGCCGGCGGCTTCGTACACCACGTGAACCGGCCGATTTCGCGCGGCCTCACCGATCGAGATGCGGTACGGAGCTTCCAGTACGCGGCCCTCATTGTCGAGGAGCACCAGTATGCAGTCGCCCTGCTGCTCCGTGGGAGCCTGCAGGAGTGCGCCGCATCCACACAGCGCGCCAGCGACAACGAGCAGCCAGCCCATGCGAGCCGTCAAGCGCTCAACTCTTGCAGGTGCACCGTGAGCGTCTGCGACGCGTCCTCAGGACTTGGCCCGCGACCTTCGGCACGCTCGCCCTTCGGCGCACGGGGCCAGGTGCACCAGTCGTCTGCGCCACGGATGTTCGGATCCGCCTCTCTTGGTCCGCAGACGACGCCCATGAGCCGCCAGTCGGACGGCTTTGCGGCCGCCGCACCGCGCCAGCACTCATTGAGCCCGTTCGCTGCCATGGCGCGCATCGTAGCTGTGGAAAGGTTGTGGACGGATGCGAGGGCGACTTTCCAACTCCGTGGACAACACGGCTAGTCGCGGTGTGTCGCACCGCATACGGTTAGCCCGGCGCTCACGGAGGTGCCGCTCGACCCGTCACCAGAGGTGACACCGGAGAGAGCACTCGACTCGACACTCGACCTGCCACTCGACCTTCGGCCGGTAACGACCTAGGCGCGGGAGCAAGCACGGGACCGAGCGCGGGACTCGCCACCGGATCACTCACTGGAGCAGGCGCGAGAGTTCCTCCGGGGGCGCTGTTTCGTTGTTCGACGATTCCCCCGAATGACGAAGCGATAGGGGCGACCGGTTC
>DASPJU010000185.1:0-2333 GCA_035628475.1 Salinarimonas sp.
AGGCTCCGTCGAAGCCCACGCCGCTGATGCTCTTCTTGGGGCCATGCTCCTGGATCCACGCCGGGCCTGGCGCCATCACGCTCAGTCGTCCTGGCACGGAGATGCCCAATGCCTGGGCCATGAAGACGATTTTCCAGGAGATGTGACCGGCGCCGCAGATGATGGCGGTCGCCTCCTTGAAGGTTTCGAGGTAGGTTCGAAGACTTTCGGTGTCGGTGATCCGGAAGTTTGCCGCCTCCTCGTTTACCACCAGCCCTGCGGCACGCAGGGATTCGGCGTAGCCGTTGAAGCGGGCCCGGCCTTCACGCTCCATGTCGGTTTCATCCATGGAGTAAATGACGCGCTCGAAGGCTGGCGATTGGGCGAGGAATACGATGTTGCGGTGGCCCATCTCAATCAGCCGCCGAGTCATGAGCGCGAACCCTTCCGGCTGATCGTGCGCAATGCCGGGCGAACTGCCGCTCATGTGGTAGACGTCGCGCCAGAACATGATGGGGGTCTGGCCGGTTTCGAGGCGCGGACGGAACGCGAAGGGGAAAGCCTGCAGCGAGATGACTCCATCAGCGCCCGCTGCCCGCTCCTCAAACTCCTCTCCGAGCCGCGCGATTTCTTCTTCGTTGAAGGTTTGCAGGCGCAGCGTCCATCCGCGGCGCTGTGCCTCCTCCCGGATGTAACGAAGCTGCAAGGCCTCGTGCCACGCGTTCAGGATCGGATCCTCGTCGATCTTCTGCGAAGCCCACACATAGAGGGTTTTCGTCTCGGTGCCGCGCATGCGGCGCACGTCATCGACGTAGTAGCCGTGGTATTTCTCTCGGCGTACCACCCCCTTCTGGACGAGCTTCTCGATGGCGTACTGGAGCGTGCCCCGGTTGAGCCCGCTGTCCCGTGCCAGTTCGGAGACCGCGGGGAGCTTTGCCCCAGCCTGCCAACGGCCCTGTGACAGTTCCGCCTCGAAGATGGCGACAATCCGTGAGACCAAGCTGTCTTCGCTCTCGTCGGCCGTCACGGGGACGCCGAAAAGAACGGCCTGGCTGCCCTCTGCTTCATGCTCTCTGCCCATAGGGGTGCTGCCCTCTGGTATGGCTGTCGGGATGGGATAGCTACGACAGGAATGGGGCCGGTGTGGAGGAGGACCGCTCCAAAGTCAAGACAAAGATCATAAATTATTATAAGGGTTGTCTTAAACTAAAGGCTCAGATTGAGAATGAAGTTTGGAGTCCTGTTTGTGATCAAATCTAAAAAAGAACTAATCCGTATGGCCTTGGAGGGCCACTTCCTTATTCGCTGGAGGTTCCTGAACATTTGGACCGCCTACTTTCAGGTTGACGCGCGTCGTCTAATTGCGGAGAGGCTTTGTAAAATTTAACAAACGAACCTCTTAAATGATACCAGCGTTTCCAACCCCCCCTCGCGTTATCATCGATATGGACATCGAGTATGATGTCGACGATGTGGGAGCTCTCGCGCTCGCCCATGTGCTGGCCAACCGCCGGGAGGTCGAACTCGTCGGCATTGTCGTCTCCAGCGGCCATGAATGGAGTCCGCTGTGTGTTGATCGCCTCAACACCTGGTATGGGCGGCCCGATCTTCCGATCGGGTTCGTTGGCGGTCTTGGCTCTGTCATCATGGGATCGAAGTACGCCCGGGAGGTAGCGCACCGATATCCAGGGAACTGGAGCTCCGCCGGGGAGATGGAGGATTCCACAAGGCTTTACCGCCGCCTCCTAGCGGCGGAGGACGACGGCGCGGTGACACTGGTCAGCATCGGCTTCATGACGGCGCTTCACCGTCTGCTGTTGAGCCCGCCCGACGACATCAGCCCCCTTAGTGGCGCCGACCTGGCTGCCGTGAAGATCGGCCGCTGGGTATGCATGGGAGGGGGGTACCCGAGTGGTCGCGAGTACAACCTGATCAAGGATGGGCCTGCCGCCCATGAAACGTTCCGGTTGTGGCGCACACCGATCTACTTCATCGGCGAGGAGCTGGGCAAGACGGTCATGACGGGCGCGGGCCTCCGCGCCCTGGCGGAAGATTGCCCGCTCCGCACCGCTTATGAACTCTACTTCGATGGAGAACTGCGCAACCGGCCAAGCTGGGACCAGGTTGCTGTGCTCTTTGCCGCCCGGGGTTACAACGACGAGGGCGGAGGCTACTGGAAGCTCGTCAGTCGCGGCGGAAATCGCGTGGCTGCCGATGGCTCCAATAGCTGGGATCCAGAGCTGGACCTGCCGCATCACTACCTGGTGCCGGCGCTCGATCCTGCCCTCGCGGCGCAGGAGATTGAGGCCCTGATGATGGAGCCTCCCATTCTTTCCAGCGCCGACCTGCTACCC
>DASPJU010000186.1:0-2473 GCA_035628475.1 Salinarimonas sp.
GAGGACGCGGTCGGGATGTACCATCTGGCGCCGCCCGTCCCAGAGCTCGAGCTTTCCCGAAATGTAGCGCTTGGCGCCGACGGGCAGCAGCGCCTGGATGCGGGCGCGGGGCATCTTGAAGAAGATCAGCGACACGTCTCCCGTGTCGTCCTCCACGAGCACCCTGTAGGGCGCCTTCGGCCGGTCGAAGGGCGCGGGCTGGTGATGGACGACGCGCACGCCGAGCGTCACGGGCTCGCCGGGCGGCGCCTCGGCGATGGACCCCTTCAGCGCCCGCGAGATGCCGGCATGGGGTAGATGAACGAGCAGGTCGATGACGCGCGCGGGCCGTCCGGGCTCGGCGAGCAGCCGGTCGAGGAGGGCCACGATCTTCGGGCCCACGCCGGGCAGCGACGAGACGGGGGCGAAGAGCGGGTCGAGGAGGGAAGGGCGCAGGGACATCGTTCGGGTGGCGTTCCGCCTGGGAGGGTCTATATAGCCGAGCAGGGGGACCCGCGCGACGGTCCCGTTTTGTTCTTCACGCCGCACGCCGTCCCGCGAGGCCTCCATGACCGGCACCTCCCGTTCCAGCGCCGACCTCGATCCCCGCCGCCGCAAGGTCCTGTTCCGCTCCTGGCACCGCGGCATGCGGGAGATGGACCTGCTCATGGGCGGGTTCGCGGACGCCGAGATCGGCACGATGTCCGAGGCCGACTTGGACGATTTCGAGCTCCTCATCGAGGTCCCGGACCGCGACATCTTCGCCTGGCTCACGGACGAGCTCGAGACGCCGGAGAACTACGACACCGCCGTTTTCCGGCGGCTCAAGGCGTTCCACACCCACGCTGGGCCGATCAACGTGTGAGTGCCCGCCTCTCCTCGCAGGGCGGGGAGAGGGCTCCAGACCCCCTCGTCGGGGTCTTGAGCGAGCGCGGCGGCGCGAGGGCGAGGGGGCTGTCCAGGGAGAGCTTCGTCCTGACGGACCCGCTCGCTCCCGCTCACTTCCTTCGCTCGCCGCGTCTGCCATTCCGCAGGAGCGGCCCTCTCTTCCCGCTCCGGAGAGAGGTGAAAAGCCTCCGAACCCCTTTTCCCCTCAACGCGTTTGATCCCGCATGTCCACCCCCCTCGCCCGCGCCCTCGATGCCCTGAGAAGAGGCGATTCCCTAACCCTCGCCGGGGTGCCCGACGGCTACGACGCCCTCGTGCTGGCCGACCTCGCGCGTGGCCTGAAGGGGAGCGCGGACGGCGCCGCGGTGCTCGTCCATGTCGCTCGCGACGGGCAGCGGCAGGGAGCGCTGGCGGCGGCGCTGCAGTTCGTCGCTCCCGAGATCGAGGTGATGGGCTTCCCCGCCTGGGACTGCCAGCCCTACGACCGGGTCTCGCCCACCACCGCCGCGACGGCCCAGCGCATGACGACGCTCGCCCGACTTGCGCGCACGCGGACCTCCGAGGAGCGCCCGCGCATCCTCTCGACCACCGTCAACGCGCTCCTTCAGCGAGTGCCGCCGCGGGCCTTCATCGCCCGGGAGACGTTCTCGGCCGCGCCCGGCAACGCCGTCGCCATGGACAACATCGTGTCCTGGCTGGAGGCGAACGGCTTCCTGCGCACCGGGACCGTCCACGACACCGGCGAATACGCGGTGCGCGGCGGCATCCTCGACCTCTACCCGCCGGGCCTGCCCGCCCCCGTGCGCCTCGACTTCTTCGGCGACACCCTGGAATCGATCCGGGTCTTCGACCCGGAGACGCAGCGCACCACGGCGCAGCTGCGGGCGCTCGACCTCGTGCCCATGAGCGAGGCGCAGCTCACCACCGAGACGATCCGCCGCTTCCGCCAGGGCTATGCCGCCACCTTCGGCGCACCCACCCGCGACGACCGGCTTTATGAATCGGTGTCCGAGGGACGGCGCTACGCGGGCGTGGAGCACTGGCTGCCCCTGTTCTACGACGGCCTCGACACCCTGTTCGACTATGTCGCGGACGTGCCCGTGGTCCTGGACGCCGCGGCCGAGGACGCCGCCGGCGAGCGGCTCGCGACGATCCGGGATTATTACGACGCCCGCAAGTCGAACGAGGCCGACCGGCAGCCCGGCGTCGCCCCCTACCGCCCGCTTCCCCCGGACGCCCTCTATCTCGCTCCTGAGGAATGGGCCCGCACCCTGGAGGGGCGGAGCGTGGCGCGGGTGACGCCGTTCTCGGTGCCCGAGACGTCCGGGCGCCTCGTGGCGGATTTCGAGGCGAGGCGCGGGCGCAGCTTCATCGCCGAGCGCGAGGCCGAGGACGCCAACGTGTTCGAGGCGGCGGTGGCGCATGTGCGCGCCCTCCAGGCGGCGGGGCGCCGCGTGATGCTGGCCGGCTGGTCGGAGGGCTCGCGCGAGCGCCTCGGTCACGTGCTGAGCGACCACGGCCTGGGCGGCATCAAGCCCGTGCGCGGCTTCAAGGAGGCGCTGGGGCTGCCGAGGCACGAGATCGCCAACGCGGTCCTGGGGCTCGA
>DASPJU010000187.1:0-8026 GCA_035628475.1 Salinarimonas sp.
GGAGGTTTTGAGGGCCCTGGCGCGTGCCGCCATGGCGCAGATCGAGCTGCGCCGCGCGGTCGCCGAGCGGGACGCGGAGATCGCCCGCAGGCAGGAGGTCGAGCGCGAGAACGGGGTCTTCCGCTCCGTCATCGAGCAGTCCTCCGACTCGATCACCATCGCCGACCCGGACGGGCGCACCCTCTTCCTCAACGAGGCCGGGCGGCGGCTCGTGGGCCTCGGCCCCGAGGAGGTCGAGCGCACCCGCTCCACCGACCACGTCGCCCCCGAGGACGGAGCCCTGCTGCGCGAGGTGGTCCTGCCGGTCCAGGAGCGGGACGGGTCGTGGTCGGGCGAGCTGCGCCTTCGCCATGCCCGCACCGGAGCGCTCACCCCCGTCCACCACAGCCGGTTTTCCGTGCGCGACGCGACGGGGGCGCGCATCGCCGTCGCGGCGGTGTCCCGCGACATCACCGGGGAGCGGCGCCAGCGCCGGACGCTGGAGGAGCGCGAGGCGGAGCTCGCCCGCGTCCAGCGCATCGGCGGCGTGGGCGGCCTGGAGGTCGACCTGCGCAAGGGGGGCTTCCGCAACCGCCGCTCCCCCGAATATCTGCGCCTGCACGGGCTCCCGCCCGAGGCCGCAGACGAGACCCACGAGGACTGGGTCGCCCGCCTCCATCCCGACGACCGGGAGCGCGTGGAGCGGGAGTTCCGGCGCGCCGTGGAGGACGGCACGCGCGACTACGCCGCGGAGTACCGGATCATCCGGCCGAGCGACGGGGAGGAGCGCTGGATCGCGGCGCGGGCCGAGATCGAGCGGGACGAGGCCGGGAGGCCCCTGCGCCTCGTGGGGGCGCATCTCGACGTCACGGAGCGCCGGCGGGCCGAGGAGGCGCTCCGGGTGAGCGAGGAGCGCCTGCGCCTCGCGGTCCATGCGGGCCAGATCGGCATGTGGGACTACGACCTGCGCTCCGACGAGCTGCGCTGGGACGAGCGCACCCGGGCCATCTGGGGCCTGGGCCCCGACACGCCCGTGACCTATGCGGTCTTCCTGGAGGGCCTGCACCCGGAGGATCGCGAGGAGGTCGACCGGGAGGTCCGCGCCGCCCTCGATCCGGACGGCTCCGGCCTCTACGACATCGAGTACCGGGTGGTCGGCCGCGGGGACGGGATCACCCGATGGGTCGCGGCCCGGGGGCAGTGCTTCTTCGAGGACGGGCGCGCCGTCCGGTTCGTGGGGACGGCGCGGGACGTCAGCCGCCGCAAGGAGATCGACGAGCGCCTGCGGGCGAGCGAGGCGCGCCTGCGCCGGATCGTCGAGGCGAGCCCCGTCGGCCTCGTGATCGGAGACGCCGAGGGCCGGCTCGTCTACGGCAATCCCGCGGTCCAGGCCATGCTGGGATACGGGGCCGAGGAGTTCGAGGCGGGGCGGGTGCGCTGGTCCGAGATCACGCCGCCCGAGTTCGCGCAGGCCGACGCGCGGGCCCTGCGCCAGCTCGAGGAGCACGGCGTCGCAGAGCCCTACGAGAAGGCCTATCTCGCCAAGGACGGGCGGCGGGTGCCGCTCCTGGTCGGCGCCGCGGTCCTCCCGGCGCCCGGCGGGGGGCGGCCCGAGATCGCCGCCTTCCTGGCCGACCTGACCCCGCTCCGGCGGGCCGAGCGCGAGGCGCAGGCGCGCCGCCGCCAGTTCGAGCGCATGACGGTCGCCTCGCCCGACATCCTCTATATCCGCGACCTCGCCACGGAGCGCGCGCTCTTCGTCACCGACCGCATCGCCGACGTGCTGGGCTACGGCGCGGGCGAGTTCACGCGGCGCTCCCCGGAAGACTTCGCCGAGATGCTGCACCCGGACGACCGGGAGGGCGTGGCGGCCTCGCTCCGGCGCATGCGCGCCATGGGCGACGGCGAGGTGGCCGAGACCGAGTACCGCCTGCGCCACCGCGACGGGCACTGGGTCTGGATCCTGTCGCGGGACGTGGCCTTCGAGCGGGCCGCCGACGGCTCGGTCGCGACGATCCTGGGCGCCGCGACCCCCATCACGGCCCGCAAGGAGGCCGAGGAGCGCCAAAAGCTCCTGGTGCGCGAGCTGCATCACCGGATCAAGAACACCCTGGCCACGGTCCAGGCGGTCGCGGGGCTGACCATGCGCACGGCGCGCAGCCTCGAGGAGTTCCAGGACGGCTTCGCCGGGCGCATCGTCTCCCTGGGCAAGACCCACACCCTGCTCACCGAGCGGGCCTGGGGCGACGTGGGGCTGCGCGAGCTCCTGCGCCTGGAGCTCGACCCCTACGACGAGGAGGGCCGGATCACGCTGAGCGGGCCGGAGGTGCGCCTTTCGCCGGACGTCTCGGTGCCCCTCGGCATGGCCTTCCACGAGCTCACCACGAACGCCACGAAATACGGCGCGCTCTCCCTGCCGGCCGGGCGGCTCGACGTCGCCTGGGAGGTCGCCGCGGCGGATGGTCGCGAGGTGCTGCGGCTCGCCTGGACGGAGCGGGACGGCCCGCCCGTCGTGCCCCCGACCCGGCGCGGCTTCGGCTCCCAGCTCCTCCAGCGCGTGCTGCGCACCCAGCTCCAGGGCGACGTCGCCATCGAGCACCCGCCCTCGGGCCTGCGCGTGCGCCTCGAGGCGGCGCTCGCCGGGATGGGCTAGCGGCGTTCGCGCCGACGCGGTCCCACGGGAGCCGTCTCGCTCGCGCATGCTCCAGGTCAGGCGCCCCGCGGCGCGGCCCCGCCCGCCTCGAGGGCCTCGTGGACCGCCTCGGCGAGCTCGTCGCGGCCGAACGGCTTGGCGATCCGCGCGAGGCTCAGGCCCGCCCGCTCCGGCAGCTCGGCATGGCCGCTCGCGAGGAGGATCGGCAGCCGCGGCCAACCCGCCCGCAGGCGCTCGGCGAGCTCCAGCCCCGTCATGCCGGGCATGGCGTGGTCGGTGATCACCAGGTCCAGGTCCGGGTCGGCGGCGAGGCGCGCCAGCGCGGCCTCGCCCGTGGCGGCCTCGACGACCCGATGGCCGAGATCCTCGAGCATGGCGGCCGTGCCCGCGAGCACCAGCGCGTCGTCGTCGACGAGAAGGATCGTGGCGCAGCGGCGCGGGCGGCCCGCCGGGGCGGGGGCGGGCTCGCGGGCGGCCGCGCCCTCGCTGCGGGGAAGCAGAAGCTCGACGGTCGTGCCCCGGCCCGGGGCGCTGGACAGCCGCAGCGCGCCGCCGGACTGCACCGCGAAGCCGTGGATCATCGACAAACCCAGCCCCGTGCCCTTGCCGACCTCCTTGGTGGTGAAGAAGGGCTCGACGGCGCGGGCCAGCGTCGCCTCGTCCATGCCGGAGCCCGTGTCGGTCACCGCGATGCGCACGTAGCGCCCGGGCCGGGGGCTGCCCGACTCCGGCTCGGGGACGTCCTCGGCGGATCCCGAGACCGTGATCGTGCCCTGGCCCGTCATGGCGTCGCGGGCGTTCACCGCGAGGTTGAGCAGCGCCAGCTCGAGCTGGTTGGGGTCGGCGTCGACGGGCGGCAGGTCGGGCGGGAAGCTCGCGACGAGCCGCACGCCCGGCCCGAGGGAGCGCCGGAGCAGGTCCATCATGCCCTCCACGAGGGCGGGCACGTCCACCGCCTGCGGCGCGAGGTCCTGGCGGCGGGAGAAGGCGAGCAGCCGCTGGGTGAGGACGGCCCCGCGCTGGGCGCCCAGCATCGCGTTGTCGACGAGGCGCTGGGCGCGCTCGTCGCCCGCAAGCCGCCGGCGCAGGAGGTCGAGATTGCCGATCACGACGGCGAGCAGGTTGTTGAAGTCGTGGGCAACGCCGCCGGTGAGCTGGCCGAGGCTCTCCATCTTCTGGGCCTGCAGCAGGCGCTGCTCGGCGGCGAGCCGCTGCTCGGTCTCCCGCCGCATCGCGACGAGCGCGGCCTGCTCGGCCCTGGCGCGGCGGAGGGCGAGCCACGACACGGCGAGCAGGGTCAGGGCCGCGGCGGCCGCGACGAGCCCGTAGATGAGGACGTTGCGCCGCCAGCGCGCCAGCATGACGTGGCGGTCCATGGCGAAGGAGACGTAGAGCGGATAGGGCGTCACCCGGCGATAGGCGAAGACGCGCTCGCGCCCGTCGGTCAAGGAGCGCCCCGCGACGCCGCCGGCATCGGGCCGCGCGCTCATGGCCCGCATCAGGGGGCTGTCGGGCGGGACCGGGGGGTTGCCCTGCCGCACGGGGCTGCGGGCGAGGACCGCGCCGTCCTGGCGGATCAGCGCGGCGAAATGCGGCCCGGCCGGGCTCGCCTCCTGGAAGAAGTGCGTGAAGTAGTCGGGGCTCAGCGCGACGTGGATCGTCCCGTCGAAGCGCCCGTCCGGCGTCGATCGGCGCCGGCTCGCGGCGAAGGACGACACGAGGGTCGCCCGTCCCTGGAAGGAGGGGCTGATATGGAGCCCCGCGTCGCCCTCGCGGTGGACGGCGAAGAAGTCCCGGTCGGCGATGCTCACGGCCGGGTTCCAGGGCTGGCTGCCGGCCCGGATGCGCCCGTCGGCGTCGGCGATCCAGATCGAGACCGCCTGCTCCAGGGGCGTCTTGAGCCGCCGCAGGAACTCGCTCGTCCCGGGCGCCGCGATCTCGTCCCAGGACTGGCCCCGCACCCGATCGTCCACGCGGCCCAGGGCCAGCTCCACGGTGTCGAAGACCTTGCGGGCGTGCTCGTGCAGGATCGCCGTGGTGCGCTCGATGGTCTGGGTGTCCTCCCGCAGCACCTCGGAGCGATTCCAGGCCGCGGCGGCGGCGAACACGCAAGCAGGCACGAGGACCGAAGCCACCAGGAGGTAGCGGTGCAGGCGGATCATCGAAGGCGGGAACTCTCCGGACGGGACGCGAACCGTCGCGGCCCGTCCTCGCCGCGAGCGCTTGCGCGTCAATTGCGGCTTTTCGGGGCAAGCGTGAGCATGCCGGTTGACAGGCGCGGGCCTGGGCCGTCCATTCGGCGGAGGGTGCCCGGAGGGTGAGATGAACCTGTCGTCCCTGCTCCAGCGGCGCACGGCCGAGGACCGTCCGGTCCGGGTCGGGCTGATCGGCGCCGGCAAGTTCGGCTCCATGTTCCTGGCCCAGGTCCCCACGATCCCGGGGCTGGAGGTTCGGGTCGTCGCGGATCTCGATCCGGACCGGGCGCGGCGCGCCTGCGCGACGGTGGGGTGGGATCCGGCGCTCACCGCGCGCACCCGCTTCGTCGCCGACGGGGTCGAGGCCTGCGAGGCACCGGACGTCGACGTCGTGATCGAGGCGACGGGCCACCCGGAGGCGGGCCTGCGCCACGCGCTCGCGGCGATCGAGGCCGGCCGTCACGTCGTCATGGTGAACGTGGAGGCGGACGTGCTCGCCGGGCCGCTGCTCGCCCGGCGGGCGGCGGAGCGCGGCGTGGTCTATTCCATGGCCTATGGGGACCAGCCGGCCCTCATCGCCGAGATGGTGGACTGGGCGCGCGCCGCGGGCTTCACGGTCGCGGCCGCCGGCAAGGGCACCAAGTACCTGCCGCGCTACCACGCGGTCACCCCCGACGAGGTCTGGAGCCATTACGGCCTCTCGCCCGAGGAGGCGCGGGCGGGCGGCATGAACCCGCAGATGTTCAACTCCTTCCTGGACGGCACCAAGTCGGCCATCGAGATGGCGGCGGTGGCCAATGCCTGCGACCTCGACGTGCCCGAGGACGGCCTCTCCTTCCCGCCCTGCGGGGTCGACGACCTCGCCCATGTCCTGCGCCCGCGGGCGGCCGGGGGCGCGCTCGAGCGCGATGGCATGGTCGAGGTGGTGTCCTCCCTCGAGCGCGACGGCCGCCCGGTGCACCGCGACCTGCGCTGGGGCGTCTACGTCGTCCTGAAGGCGCCCAACGACTACGCCGCCGCGTGCTTTCGCCAATACGGCCTGCCGACCGATGCGTCGGGGCGCTACGCCGCGATGTACAAGCCCTTCCACCTCATCGGCCTGGAGCTGTCGATCTCGGTTCTCAGCGCGGCGCTTCGCGGCGAGCCGACGGGCTGCACCCGCGCCTGGCGGGGCGACGCCGTCGCGGTCGCCAAACGCGACCTGCGGGCGGGCGAGGTGCTCGACGGCGAGGGTGGCTACCGGGTCCACGGCCGCCTCGTGCCGGCGGCGCGCAGCCGCCGGGACGACCTCCTGCCGATCGGTCTCGCGCACGGGATCGCCCTCGTCCGCGACGTCCCGGCCGGCACGCCGCTCACCGGCGCCGACGTCCGCCTCGACGCCTCGGGCCTGGCGGCGCGCCTGCGGGCCGAGATGGTCGCGGCGTTCGGGGACGGGCGGGGCTGACGGCGCGACGCGTCAGGCCGCGCGCCGCGCCCGGGCGGGCTCCCGCCCCGGGACGAAGGCGCGCCAGGCCCGGTAGGCGAGCAGCGCCGCCACGATCGCCGCGTAGACGAGCGGCTCCAGGGGCCAGGCCTTGACGAGGAGCACGTAGTGCAGGGCGCCGCCCGCCGCCGCGAGATAGACGAGCTTGTGCAGCCGGTTCCAGGCCTGCGCGCCCATCCGCCGGATCGAGAGGTTGTTGGAGGTGACCGCGAGCGGCACCAGGAACACGAAGCTCGCCATGCCCACCGTGATGTAGGGCCGCTTGACGATGTCGGCCCAGATCGCCGTCCAGTCGAGGCCCTGGTCGAGGACGAGGTACACGGTCAGGTGCAGCGCCGCGTAGTAGAACGCGAGGAGCCCGAGCGCCCGGCGGTAGCGGATCAGGTTGACGCCCGCGAGCTGGCGCAGGGGGGTCACGACGAGCCCCGCGATGAGGAAGCGCAGGCCCCACTCGCCGAGCTCGCGCTCGAGGCGTGCCAGCGGGTCGGCGCCGAGCTGATCCATGATCCCGAACCAGAACAGGAGCACGGCCGGGACGAGGCCCGCGGCGTAGACCGCCCAAAGCGGCACGAAGCGCTGGATCGCCTCCGTGACGGCCCGGCCGGCGGGCATGCGGGCATGCGCCATCAATAGCTCTTCGTCAGGTCCATGCCCGCATAGAGCGAGGCGACCTGCTCGGCATAGCCGTTGAAGGGCAGCGTCGGGCGCCGCTTCACGAAGATCCCCGAGCCCTCGCCGATGCGCCGCTCGGTGGCCTGGCTCCAGCGCGGGTGGCTCACCTCCGGGTTCACGTTGGCGTAGAAGCCGTACTCGTCGGGCGCCTGCTTCATCCAGGACGTGACGGGCTCCTTGTCGGTGAGCTCGATGCGCACGATCGACTTGATGCCCTTGAAGCCGTATTTCCACGGCACGACGAGGCGCAGGGGCGCGCCGCTCTGATTGGGCAGCGTCTCGCCGTAGAGGCCCGCCGCCAGGATGGTGAGCGGATGCATCGCCTCGTCGAGGCGCAAGCCCTCCACGTAGGGCCACGGCAGGATCGGGAAGGTCGAGCGCTGGCCGCGCATCTCGGCGGGCCGCACGAGGGTCTCGAAGCGCACGTACTTGGCGCCGCTCTGCGGGCCGACGCGCTTGAGGAGGTCGGCCAGCGGGAAGCCGACCCAGGGGATCACCATGGACCAGCCCTCGACGCACCGCATGCGGTAGATGCGCTCCTCGAGGGCGGCGGGCTTGAGGATGTCCTCCAGCGCGTAGTCGGCGGGCTTGTCGACGAGGCCGTCGACCTTCACGGTCCAGGGCTTGGTCTTGAGCGCGCCCGCATGGGCGGCGGGGTCGGTCTTCTCGACGCCGAACTCGTAGAAATTGTTGTACGACGTGACGTCCTTGAGCGGCGTCGCCTTCTCGTCGGTGGAGAAGGGGCTCTTCGCGAGGTTCGCGAAGGCCGCCGCGTGGGCGCCCTCGGGCAGGAGGCCCGCCGCGAGGAGGCCCGCGGCGCCGCCGAGCAGGGCGCGGCGGTCGAGATAGACCTCGCGCGGGGTGATCTCGGACGGCTTCAGGTCGGGCGCGTGGCGGATCAGCATGACAGGGTCCCGGGCGATCGCTTCATGCCTTACCATACACCCCGGCATCCCCGCCGGATGCGTCACATTCGCGTCAATGCCCTGCCGCGGGGTGACGCGTCACCCCGCGGCAGGGCGCGGTGGCCCGATCCTCCGTCAG
>DASPJU010000188.1:0-3470 GCA_035628475.1 Salinarimonas sp.
GGCCCGACCTGCGACTCGGCCGACGTGCTGTACGAGCGTGAGCCCTACTTCCTGCCGGTCTCCCTCGAGATCGGCGACAAGGTCCTCATCGAGGGCACGGGCGCCTACACGACGACCTACGCGGCCAACCACTTCAACGGCTTCCCGCCGCTGAAGTCCTACGTGATCTGATCACGCGGCGCGGGCGCTTCCGGGCGCCCGCGCGACCCTTCCGAACCCCACCCGGTCCCGGACGGCCGGCTCATCCCTGAGCCGGTGCGAGGGCTGTCGCAATCCTTCGTCCCGAGGGAGGCCACGGCCATGATCGTCATCCGTGACGAGCGCTTCTCCGACATCGACGCCCGCGAGGGCCTTCTCGACGCGTGCTTCGGCGACGCCCGCTTCGCCAAGACCTGCGAGCGCCTGCGCGAGGGCCGGCTCCCCGCCTTCTCCCTCGTCGCCGAGCATGGCGGCCGGGTGGCGGGAACCGTGCGCCTGTGGCACGTCACGCTGGGCCCCGGCCGCCCCGCGCTCATGCTGGGCCCCCTCGCTGTCGACCCCGCGCTCCAGGGCGAGGGACTGGGCTCGCGCCTCATGCGCGAGGCGATCGCCCGGGCGCGCGCGCTCGGCCACGGCGCCGTCATGCTCGTCGGCGACGCACCCTACTATGCCCGCTTCGGCTTCTCGGCGGCGCTCACGGAGGGTCTGTGGCTCCCCGGGCCCTACGAGCGCGACCGCTTCCAGGCCCTGGAACTCGCGCCCGGCGCGACGAGCGGCGCCCGCGGGCTGGTGCAGGCGACCGGGAGGCCCGAGCCGGAGCCGGATTGGGCCGCCCTTGTCGCGGCGGCCGCCGGGGAGGCGCGGTGGGCGGCGTGACCCCCCTCTCCCATGGGGAGAGGGGCAGGGGGTGAGGGCGTACCACGCACAACCAGCGTGCATGCCTCGTTCACCCGCGCCCTGGCATGTCCGAGCGAGCCTCCCCATCGTGTCACCCCTCACCCCCGACCCCTCTCCCTATGGGAGTGGGGAGGGCGCCCGCCTGGATGGCGCGGAGAACGGCGTCGAGGTCGTTCGTCACACGTTCATTCGCGAAACGCAGCACGACATACCCCGCCGCCTCGATCTCGGCCGTGCGCCGCGCATCGTACTCGGCGTGCCAGCCGTGCTGGCGTCCATCGAGCTCGACGATTAATCCGCACGCGTCGCACAGGAAGTCGACGACGTAGCCCAGTAACGGCACTTGGCGCCGGAACTTGAGGCCGGAAAGTCGGCGTCCGCGCAGCGCTTGCCATAGAACGTCCTCGGCCGGTGTCGCTCGGTGTCGCTGAAGGCGGGCGAAGGTGATCGGGTCGGACATGATCGGCACTGAGGGCTGCGACCGCAGATTGAGCGACGCGTTGCGCGCTGTCCAGCGTCTCTCCCCACTCGCGTCCATGAGGGCGGGAGATCACTCCCGCCGCAGCGCCTCGATTGGGTCCAGCGCCGCCGCGCGCTTGGCGGGGTAGAAGCCGAAGAAGACGCCCACCAGCCCCGAGAAGGCCACCGCCACGACGATCGCCTCCGGCGCGACCAGCGAGGGCCAACCGGCGATGCGGGCGACCGCGTGCGCCGCCCCCACCCCGAGCGCGACGCCGACCGCGCCGCCGATGGTGGCCAGCGTGGTCGCCTCGATGAGGAACTGGCCCAGGATGTCGCGCGGGCGCGCGCCCACCGCGAGCCGCAGGCCGATCTCGCGGGTCCGCTCGGTCACGGAGACCAGCATGATGTTCATGATGCCGATTCCGCCCACCATGAGCGACACGGCGGCCACGGCCGCGAGCAGCCAGGACAGCGTGTTGGCCGAGGCGGTCGCCGTGTTGGCGATTTCGGTCAGGTTGCGGGTCGAGAAATCGTTCTCCTGGTCGGGCAGGAGGCGGTGGCGCTGGCGCAGCAACCCCTCGATCCGCTCGATGCCGGGGGCGATGTCGTCCTCCCGCTCGAACTTCACGAAGATGGACCCGACCGAGCGGTCCTTGGCGTAGTTGCGGCCGATGACGCGACGGCGGCCCGCGTCCAGGGGCACGAAGATGGCGTCGTCCTGGTCCTGGCCGAAGGCCGACTGGCCCTTGGGGCCCATCACCCCCACCACCCGGAAGGGCACGTTGCGCACCCGCACGGTCTGCTCGATCGGGTCCGCCTCGCCGAACAGGTTGCGGGCGACCGTCTGGCCGAGCAGCACGACGATCTCGCCGCGCCGGATCTCCTCCGGATCGAACTCGCGCCCCGAGGCCACGCTCCATTCGCGGGCCGTGAACCAGTCCTCGTCGACCGCGAAGACGCCCGTGTTCCAGTTCTGGGCGCCGTTGACGACCTGCGCCTGCCCGCGCACGAAGGGCGCCGCGGCGGCGACGCCCTCGATCTCGCGCTTGATCGCGGCGGCGTCGTCGTCGGTGAGCGTGGAGGCGGCGCCCGCGCCCAGCCGCGCGCCGCCCTGGGTGACGTTGCCTGGCGTGATCACGGCGAGGTTGGCGCCGAGCGAGCGGATCTGGCGGTCGACGAGGTTGCGCGCCCCCGAACCGATCGCGACCATGGCGATGACCGCCGCGACGCCGATCACGATGCCCAGCATGGTCAGCGCCGAGCGCAGGGCGTTCGAGGCGATGGCCGAGAGGGCGGAGCGGAAGGCTTCGATCAGGGGCATGGGGCGCGTCCAACCCTCGCCGCACCGAGGGGGAGGGCGGCCGGCGGGGCCGGCCGGGAGAGGGGGCCGTCAGGGAGGTCGCGCAACGCGTTCCGCCGCACGAGATCAGCCTCTCGCCAACCTTCCGATCGCGTGCTCCGCTCCTGCGCGCTCCTCTCCCGGCTTGCTTCGCGAGCATCCCCGGCGACACGGGGGCCACCCTCCCCCTCCCGGGGGGAGAGGGCGCGGAGCGTCTTGGCGTTCGCCATCACGCCGCCTCCAGGGTCGCCGCCGCGAGAGCCGTGCGCGCGTCGAGGGGCTCCTGGCGGACGTCCTCCACGACGCGGCCGTCGCGGAAGCGCACGAGGCGGCGGGCATGGCGGCCGACATCCGCGTCGTGGGTCACCAGCACCAGGGTGACGCCCTCGCGGTTGAGCTCCTGGAACAGGGCGAGGATCTCCAGCGCCGTGCGGCTGTCGAGCGCGCCCGTGGGCTCGTCGGCGAGCAGCAGGGACGGGTCGTTGACCAGCGCCCGGGCGATCGCCACGCGCTGCTGCTGGCCGCCCGAGAGCTGGGTCGGCCGATGATGGGCGCGATCGGCGAGGCCGACGCGAGCCAGCGCCCGCAGGGCCTTCTGGCGCCGGGTCCGCCGGTCGACGCCGGCATAGATCATGGGGAGTTCCACGTTGCCGAGCGCGTCGGTGCGCGGCAGGAGGTTGAACTGCTGGAAGACGAAGCCGATCCGCCGGTTGCGCAGGGCCGCGAGCCCGTCCTTGTCGAGGGTCTCGACGGAGCTGCCCGCGAGGCGGTAGCTCCCGCCCGTGGGCCGGTC
>DASPJU010000189.1:0-2426 GCA_035628475.1 Salinarimonas sp.
CTTGGGGTTCCCGGCCCTCCCGTCCGCTCATCCCGGCAGGTTGCCGCCGTTCGGGAGCTTGCCGGGGTATGGATAGGGCGCCACGTCGCTGCCGAACTGCTTCTTGATCTGCATGTAGTAGCAGGGCGGGAAATGCTGCCACATGAGCTGCGCCTTGTACGAGTCGGGCTCGCACTTCGGATCGCTGTCCATCGTGCCGAAGAAGTCCACGATGTAGGAGGGCGGAGCGACGATGCCCTTCAGCTGGTGGGTCCCCGCCGTGGGTTGCGCGTAGTCGGGCAGGGTGTTGCGGAGGACCGTCAGCGTCTCCACCAGGGTGCTGCCGGGGCCGCCGACCTTCTGCCACAGCCCCTTGGCGTAGGCGAGAGTGCCGGGTTCGGGATGCTTGGCGTCGCCCTTGGCGTAGGCGTTGGGGACGAGGTCGTACTCGTTCCACCAGACGTTCCCGTCGGGGAACCGCTTGTCGTATTTCTGCGCGAAGGCCGAGTTGCCCGCGGTGGGCGGGGCAAAGGGGTTCGGCAGGATGCGGGCGTTCGCCGGCAGGTTGTCGGCGAGGTAGGCTGCCATGACCGTGGCCTGGCATCCGCCGAGGCTGTGCCCGGTGACGACGATCGGGAGATCGTTGTCCTTGGCCTGAAGGGAGGCCAGGTACTCCAGGGCGCTCATCTTCTCGGTGGAAGGCCGCGGCGACGGCACAACCTTCATGTCGCGCAGGCGCTTCATGCCGAAGCAGGTGCCCTTGGCGATCTTCGGCTTGTCGCTCGGCACGAGGTCCTCGAGACACTGCCAGATGACTTCGCCCGCGGCCCGGTCCCACTTGACCTGGAACCAGTCGCGCGTGTCCTGGAAGAACTGGCGCAGGACCGCCTCCCAGCCGGCCGAGATGTCCGTGCCGCGGATGGACAAGACCGTCATCACCGGATCCGGGTTGCCCTTCTCCCGGAACGACGCGATGTACATCAGGTTCTGGTCTTCCTTGAACAGCGCCGGGCCCCAGTCCACCGACCAGCTGCCCACCGGTGCGTTCCCGCCCGGAACCGGGGGAGGCGGCAGCGATGCGACGGCTTCGGGCAGCTGCTTGCCGATGTTGATGATCTTGTTCTTCTGCTGGTCCGTGTAGGCCAGGGTCGCGAAGGCAAGATACATCAGCCCGTAGTAGGGCCCGCCGGCATTCGCACGGACCGCCTTCGCGGCCGCGGTGAAGTCGGTCCCGGCAATCGTCTCCATATCCATGGGTGAGTATCCCTGATAGTTGCTTTGTATAGGTTGCGCCGCCCGCCCCGCCAGGCGCACCGGGATACTATCTGCTCGGATAACAACTGATAACCTATACGGATGAACTAGAAATTAACCATCAATGATCTCGGAGGCCTGCTGCGGGGTGGGACCCGGCCGCAACGAAAAAGGGCGGAGCCGTGCGGCTCCGCCCTTCATCACGCCTCCCCCGGGGAGGGCCTGCTTCAGTAAACCCGCTTCTTCGGCGGGAAGGGCTGGACCTCGTTGGTCAGCGTGTAGAGGTGCACCGGGCGGTCGCCCAGGACCGTGGTCCCGGCGGCGTCCACCGTGACGGTGGAGTGGCGCAGCCACTTCTCGTCGTCGCGCTCGGGGAAGTCCTCGCGGGCGTGGGCGCCGCGGCTCTCCTCGCGGGCGGCGGCGGAGTTGATGGTGGCGACGGCCTGGACCATCAGGTTGTCCAGCTCCAGCGCCTCCACCAGGTCGGAGTTCCAGACCAGCGAGCGGTCGGTGACCTGGATGTGCGGGCGCTTCGCCCACACCTCGCGCATCTTCACGACGCCCTCGTTCAGCACCTCGCCGGTGCGGAAGACGGCGCAGTTGTTCTGCATGATCTTCTGCATCTCCAGCCGCAGGTGGGCGACGCGGATGTCGCCCTTGGCGTGGCGGTGGCGGTCCAGGCGCTCCAGCGCCTTCTCCGTCGCCGCGGCCGGCATGTCGCGGTGGGGCGCACCGGGGCGCACCGTCTCGCCGGCGCGGTGGGCGGCGGCGCGGCCGAACACCACGAGGTCGAGCAGCGAGTTGGAGCCGAGGCGGTTGGCGCCGTGCACCGACACGCAGGCGGCCTCGCCGATCGCCATCAGGCCGGGCACCACGGCGTCGGGGTTGCCGTCGCGCGGGCAGACCACCTCGCCATGGTAGTTCGTCGGGATGCCGCCCATGTTGTAGTGCACGGTCGGCAGGACCGGGATCGGCTCCTTGGTCACGTCGACGCCGGCGAAGATCTTGGCGGTCTCGGCGATGCCGGGCAGTCGCTCGTGGATGATCGCGGGGTCCAGGTGCTCCAGGTGCAGGTGGATGTGGTCCTTCTCGGGCCCCACCCCGCGGCCCTCGCGGATCTCGATGGTCATGGAGCGGCTGAC
Organism: Salinarimonas sp.; assembly: GCA_035628475.1. Classification (GTDB taxonomy): domain Bacteria; phylum Pseudomonadota; class Alphaproteobacteria; order Rhizobiales; family Beijerinckiaceae; genus Salinarimonas_A. The sequence continues at coordinate 2,376 of DASPJU010000189.1, forward strand.
CACGTCGCGGCTGGCCAGGTCCTTGGCCGACGGCGCGTAGCGCTCCATGAA
>DASPJU010000190.1:0-6517 GCA_035628475.1 Salinarimonas sp.
CGGCCTACCCTGAGGGGCCGCTGGCCCGCACCCATTACATCATCGGGCGGGACGGGGGCGCGACGCCCAAGGTCGAGCGGGAGGCGATCGAGGCCGGCATCCGCGCCATCGTGCGCACCTGGGGCGACGCGCTGCGTGACACCCTCGTGGAGACGGTGGGCGGCACCCGCGCCCGGGCCCTCGCCGCGCGCTACGCGGACGCCTTCTCGGCGGCCTATCGCGAGGCCTTCGACGCCTCCACGGCCATCGAGGACATCAACACCCTGGAGCGCCTGTCCGAGGCGCGCCCGCGCGCCGTCGACATCTATCGCCGCGAGGGCGATCCCGCGACGCGGATCAACCTGAAGGCCTTCTCCCGCGGCGCGGACCTCACGCTCTCGGCGCGGGTGCCCCTCCTGGAGAATCTAGGCTTCCGGGTCGTCAACGAGCGCACCTATCACGTGGCCTTGGGCGGCGAGCGGGTCTGGCTGCACGACATGACCCTGGAGCGGGCCTCGGGCGGCGAGATCGACATCGGCGCGATCGAGCGGCCCATCGAGGCGGCGCTGCTGGCGCTCCTGCGGGGCCTGGCCGAGTCGGACGGCTACAACCGCCTCGTCCTCGAGGCGGGCTTGGGCTGGCGCGACGTCGCCATGATCCGGGCGCTGGGCCAGTACCTGCGCCAGATCCGGGTGCCCTACGCCCAGGACTACATCGCGGCGACGCTCGCCCGGCACCCCGCCATCGCGGCCCGCCTGGTCGCCCTGTTCTATGCCCGCTTCGACCCGCGCAACGAGGACCCCGCCGCCGCGGAGGCCGCGGTGCGGGCCGAGATCGAGGAGGCCCTGCGCGGCGTCACGAGCCTCGACGACGACCGCATCCTGCGCCGCTTCGTGAACCTGATCGAGGCGGCCCAGCGCACGAACTTCTTCCAGATCGACGACACCGGGCTGCCGCGGGCCACGATCGCGTTCAAGTTCGCCTGCGCGCGCGTCGAGCAGCTGCCCCTGCCGCGCCCGCTCTACGAGATCTTCGTCTCCTCGCCCCGGATCGAGGGCGTGCATCTGCGCTTCGGCAAGGTGGCGCGCGGGGGCCTGCGCTGGTCCGACCGGCCGCAGGACTTCCGCACCGAGGTGCTCGGCCTCGTCAAGGCGCAGCAGGTCAAGAACGCGGTGATCGTGCCGGTGGGCGCCAAGGGCGGCTTCGTGCCCAAGCAGCTGCCCCCGGCTTCCGACCGCGCGGCCTGGTTCGCGGAAGGGACCGAGAGCTACCGCATCTTCATCCGTACCCTGCTCCAGCTCACCGACAACATCGTCGGCGCCGGCATCGTGCCCCCCGCCGACACCGTGCGCCACGACGGCGACGACCCCTATCTCGTGGTGGCGGCCGACAAGGGCACCGCGACCTTCTCGGACACCGCCAACGCGATCTCGCTGGAGAAGGGCCACTGGCTCGGCGACGCCTTCGCCTCGGGCGGGTCCCAGGGCTACGACCACAAGGCCATGGGCATCACGGCGCGGGGCGCCTGGGAGGCCGTGAAACGCCATTTCCGCGAGATGGACGTCGACATCCAGACGACCCCCTTCACCGTGGCGGGCGTCGGCGACATGTCGGGCGACGTGTTCGGCAACGGGATGCTGCTCTCGGGGGCCATCCGCCTCGTGGCCGCCTTCGACCACCGCGACATCTTCCTCGATCCCGATCCGGATCCGGCCCGCTCCTTCGCCGAGCGCAAGCGCCTGTTCGACCTGCCGCGCTCCAGCTGGGGGGACTACGACCGGGCGCTGATCTCCGAGGGCGGCGGCATCTTCCCGCGTTCCGCCAAGTCCATCCCGCTGTCGCCGCAGGTGCGGGCCCTGCTCGATCTCGACAAGGCCGAGGCGACGCCCCAGGAGGTGATGACCGCGATCCTCGGGGCGAGGGTCGACCTCCTCTGGTTCGGCGGCATCGGGACTTACGTCCGCGCCGGCGCCGAGACCGACGAGAGCGTGGGCGACCGCGCCAACGATCCCATCCGCGTCACGGGCGCGGCGCTGCGGGCCAAGGTGGTGGGGGAGGGCGCCAATCTCGGCCTCACCCAGCTCGGGCGCATCGAGGCGGCCCGCGCCGGCGTCCGGCTCAACACGGACGCCATCGACAACTCGGCGGGGGTCAACACCTCCGACGTCGAGGTCAACATCAAGATCGCGCTCAGCACCCCCGAGCGCGACGGGCGCCTCGACGAGGCCGCGCGCAACCGCCTGCTCGCCGACATGACCGACGAGGTCGGGCGCCTCGTGCTGCGCAACAACTATCTCCAGAGCCTGGCGCTCTCGCTCTCGGGGGCGCGGGGCGCGGGCGACATCGGCTTCCTGCAGAGGTTGATGCAGGGCCTGGAGCGCGAGGGCCGCCTCGACCGCGACGTGGAGTTCCTGCCCGACGACGCCGCGCTCCTGGAGCGCGCGCGCCTCGGCGAGGGGCTCACCCGCCCCGAGCTCGCGGTGCTGCTGGCCTACGCCAAGCTCGCCCTCTACGACCGGCTCCTCGAGAGCCCGGTGCCGGACGATCCCTATCTCGGCCGCGAGCTCGAGCGCTACTTCCCAGCCGCCATGCGCGAGCGCTTCCCCGACGCGATCGCGGGGCACCGCCTGCGCCGGGAGATCATCGCGACGCAGCTCTCCAACGCCATCGTCAACCGCGGCGGCCCGACCATCGTGAGCCGCCTCGCCGACCAGACCGGCGCCGACGCGCCGACCATCGCGGCGGCCTACGCGGCGACGCGGGACTCCTTCGGTCTCGTGGAGCTCAACGGCGCCGTCGACGCCCTCGACGCCCAGGCGGCGGGCGCCGTGCAGCTTCGCCTCTACGGCGAGCTGCAGGACCTGCTCATGAACAGGATCGTCTGGTTCATCCGCAACGTCGATTTCACCGCCGCCCCCCTCGACGAGGTGGTCGGGCGCTACCGCACCGGCATCGACGAGCTGAAATCCACCTTCGCGACCGCGCTCAGCCCCGCCTCGCGGTCGGTCTACGAGGGCGCCGTGGCGGATCTCGCGGGCCAGGGCGTGCCCGACGCGCTCGCCCGCCAGATCGCGGCCCTGCCCATCCTCGTGGCGGGACCCGACGTGGTGCTGGTGGCCAGCCGCACCGGGCGCCCGACGCCGGAGATCGCGGCGACGCATTTCGCGGTCGACGACGCCTTCCGCCTCGGGGCGCTCGCCGGGGCGGCGCGGGCCGTCTCCGTGACGGACTATTTCGACCGCCTCGCCCTCGACCGTGCCGTGGACGCCATCGCGTCGGCGCATCGCCGCCTGACCGCCGAGGTCGCGGCCCGCGGCGGCTCCGGTCCCGACGCGGTCGCGGCCTGGAGCGCCGCCCGCGGCGCCGACGTCGCCCGCATCCGCACCGGGGTCGAGGCGATCGTCGCCTCGGGGCTGACGCTGTCGAAGCTCACGGTGGCGGCGAGCCTCCTCGGCGACCTCGCGCGGGGGTAACGTGGACCTGGTGCAACTTCCCGCCCCGGTGCGAGCCCGCCGACGCCGCCCGCCGGGCGGCAACCTCTCCCCTGGTGGGAGAGGTCGACGCGAAGCGCCGGGTGAGGGGGGAACCACGGCGTCCGCCGTCGGCGCTGCCACCCTCGCCCGCCAGCCTGCGGCCGTCGACCTGCCCCATCGAGGGGGAGGTCGGCGCGCGATGCGCGCCTCGCGCCAGGGGCGCGAGACCCCTTCCCCGGCAGGAGGGCACCGACCGTCGCGAGCGGGCTCCCTTGGGCCTGGACGTCATCGATGACAGCCACCGACCCGCCCCGCCGCGCCATCCTGGGCTGGGCGCTCTTCGACTGGGCGACCCAGCCCTTCTTCACCCTCGTCACCACCTTCGTCTTCGCCCCCTACTTCGCGGCGGCCCTCGCGCCGAGCCCCGTCGAGGGGCAGGCCCTGTGGGGCTACGCCACGGCGGCCGCCGGGCTCTGCCTCGCGCTTCTCTCGCCGGTGCTCGGCTCGGTGGCGGACGCGGCAGGGCCCAAGAAGCCGTGGATCCTTGCCTGCGGCCTCGTGCTCGCGCTCGCCTGCACGGCGCTGTGGTTCGCCGCGCCCGGCGCGCGGGGCGCGATTCCGATCGCGCTCCTCGCCTTCGGGGTCGCGACGATCGCGGCGGAGGTGGCGGGCGTGTTCAACAACGCCATGATGCCCCACCTCGTGCCCCCCGAGCGCCTCGGGCGCCTGTCGGGCCTCGGCTGGGCCCTGGGCTACGCGGGCGGGCTCGTCTCGCTCGTGATCGTGCTGGGCTTCCTCGCCGCGTCGCCCGAGACGGGCCGCACCTATCTGGGCCTTCCCCCCGCCTTCGGCCTCGACCCGGCAGCGCGGGAGGGCGACCGGATCGTGGGGCCGCTCTCGGCCGCCTGGTTCCTCGTCTTCGTCCTGCCCATGGTCCTGTTCACCCCGGACGTGCGCCCCACCGGCCGCTCGCTCCGGGAGGCTGCCCGCGAGGGCGTGGCGCGGCTCAAGGACACCGTGGCGGAGGCGCGGCGGGACGGAGCGATCCTGCGCTTCCTTGCCGCCAACATGGTCTACCAGGACGGGCTCGTGGCGCTCTTCGCCTTCGGGGGCATCTACGGCGCGGGCGTGTTCGGCTGGGGGCCCATGGAGCTCGGCGTCTTCGGGATCCTGCTCACCGTCACGGGCACCCTCGGCGCGCTCGTCGGCGGGCGTCTCGACGACCGGATCGGGCCGAAGGCCGTGATCCTCGGCTCGCTCGTCCTCTTGATGCTCGTCTGCCTCGGGATCCTGTCGCTCGGCCGCGAGCATGTGCTCTTCGTCGTCCCCGCCGCCCCGCCGATGCCCGGGGACGGGCTCTATGCGAGCCTTCCGGAGCGGGCCTTCGTCCTTCTGGGACTGGTGATCGGGGCGGTCGCGGGCCCGGTCCAGGCGGGCTCGCGCTCGCTTCTCGCCCGCATCGCCCCGCCCGAGGGCGCGGGACGCTATTTCGGGCTCCTCGCCCTGTCGGGCAAGGTCACCTCGTTCCTGGCGCCCTTGAGCGTCGCGATCGCGACCGACCTCCTGGGCACCCAGGCGGCGGGCCTTGCCGTCCTCGTCGCCTTCTTCGTCGCCGGCGCGGTCCTGCTCGCGCCGGTTCCGGTGCGGCGGGCCGCGCTCTAGCCCAGCGTGACCGCCGTGCCCGACGCCGTCACCATCATCATGCTCTCGTTCGAGCCCACCGCCCCGTAATCCAGGTCGACGCCGATCACGGCGTTGGCGCCGAGCCGCTGCGCCTCGTCCATCATCTCGCGCAACGCCGTGTCGCGCCCGTCGCGCAGCACCCGCTCGTAGGAGCCCGAGCGCCCGCCCACCACGTCGCGGATCGAGGCGAAGAAGTCGCGGAACACGTTGGCGCCGAAGATCGCCTCCCCCGTGACGATGCCGTGATAGGCGACGACGCGGCGGCCTTCGACATTGTTGGTGGTGGTGACGATCATGGCTGGTCCTCCGGGTTTCCGGTCAGATGGGGACCCGCCGCCCCGCCGCCAAGCTCCCGGGCGCCGCCGTCGGCGTCCATGCCCGCCGCACAGTCCCGTCCTGCGCCCGGAGGTCGTGACAGGAGCGCCCGCCCGTCCTATGCGGGACGGGAGAGGAGCCCGCGCGATCGATGTCGGCCCACGCCTTCTTCCGCGGCATGCGCGACGCGCTCGCCCTGCCGGCCTGGGTCGTCGGCCTGTCGCTGTTCGGGGTGGGCAGCCTCGCCCACGACGCGGGCGTCCCGGCGGGCGCGGCGGTGCTCTCCACCTTCCTGATCTGGGCCGCCCCCGCGCAGGTGATCCTGTTCGCGGGCATCGCGGCCGGCACCGCGCCGGCGGCGATCGCGGTCGCCATCGCGCTCTCCTCGATCCGCTTCCTGCCCATGACCATGACCATGCTGCCGCTGATCCGCCGGCCGGGCCAGGGGCTCGGCTTCCAGGTCTTCGCGGCGCATTACGTCGCCATGACCCTGTGGGTCGAGGGGCAGCGGCGCCTGCCGTCCATGCCGCCCGAGCACCGCCCGGGCTATTATCTGGGCTTCGGCAATGCCTGCATCGGGGTGAGCTGCGCCGCGACGGCGCTGGGCTACCACCTGGTCTCCGCCCTGCCGGTGCCGCTCGCGGCCGGCGTCCTGTTCATGACGCCCGTCTTCTTCACCATCGCCCTCGCGGGCGGCGCCCGCAACGCGGGCGACTGGTGCGCGCTGGCCTTGGGCGCAGGCCTCGCCCCCGTCGCCACGGCCCTGCTCGGCCGCGACCTCGATCTCCTCGGCGTCGGGCTGGTGGGCGGCACGATCGCGTATCTCGTGGGCCGCCGGGCGCGGAGGCGGCGGGCATGAGCGGCACTATGGCTCAGGACGTGTCTGGGCGGGGAACGCGCATGAGCGAGGCGCCGTGGCTCGCGGCGCGCCGGCGCAGGAGACGGGTATGAGCGAGGCGCCGTGGCTCGCGGCGCGCCGGCGCGGGAGCGTGGCCTGCCGACCCTCGACGCGACCTGTCCGCTCGTGTCCAAGGTGCACAATCAGGGCCGGCACTACATCGCTCGCG
>DASPJU010000191.1:0-3795 GCA_035628475.1 Salinarimonas sp.
ATCGGGCGCACGGCCACCGAGAGCTCGGTGTCGAGCCTGTTCAACTAGGGACCGCGCCAAGGCCGATTGTGACCGCCGCGCGGCCGGATGTGCGCCCCCGCACGCCTCGCCGTGCCCCGCCCGCGCTAACTCCCCCGACGACATCCGAGGGGATGCGAGGAGACCGAGCATGACGGCGACGGGGGATCTCTGGCTCATCAGGGCCGGCGGCCAGGACTACGGGCCCTATACGGCCGACCAGGTGAAGGCGTTCATCCAGGAGGGCCGCGTGCTGGCCCAGACCGAGATCGCCGCCGCCGGGGGCGCGGTGTGGACGAACGTGGCCTCGCTGCCCGTGTTCGCGGCCCTGTTCGCCCCGACGCCGTCGGCCCCGCCCGCCCTCCGCCCCGCCGCGCCCGGCGCCGTCGCGGCCGGGGAACGGGCGGGCTTCTGGCCCCGCGTCGGCGCCCTCCTGATCGACGGCATCATCCTCCTCGCCGCGCAGCTCGTGGTCGGCGGCGTGGTGGGCGCGATCGTCGGGGGCACCCTCGCGGGCATCGTCAATATCGGCATGAGCGTCGCTTATTTCGTGGTGCTCCACGCGGCGCCGCGCCAGGCCACCTTCGGCAAGAGTGCCTTGAGCCTGCGGGTCATGCGGGACGACGGCGCGCCGATGACGCGGGGCGACGCGTTCAAGCGCTATCTCGCGGCCATGCTCTCGGGCCTCACCATCGTCGGCCTCCTGCTGCCGCTGTTCCGCGCCGACCGCAAGACGCTGCACGACATCCTGTGCGGCACCCACGTGGCGCGGGTCAGCCGCTGACGCCCTCGCGGGCCTCGCCCTCGAGGCCCGCGACCCGCCCGCCCGCGAGGCGGACCACGCCGTCGGCGAGGCGGCGCATCTCGGCCTCCGCGTGGGTGACGTAGAGCATCGGCACCCCCGCCTCGTCGCGCAGGCGCTCCAGATAGGGCAGGATCTCGGCCTTGCGGGCGTCGTCCAGGGAGGCGAGCGGCTCGTCGAGGAGGAGAAGCCGCGGGCGCGAGAGCAGGGCGCGGCCGATGGCGACGCGCTGGCGCTCGCCCCCCGAGAGCGTGTCGGGCCGGCGCCGCAGCAGGGGCTCCAGGGCGAGCATGGCGAGGACGCGCCCCTCCTCGGCGCGGTCCCGGCGCAGGCGGTTCATGACCCGGCCATAGGCGAGGTTGCCCGCCACCGACAGATGCGGGAAGAGCCGCCCCTCCTGGAACACCACGCCCATGCGCCGGCGATGCGCCGGCACGTCGATCCGCCCGGCGGCGTCGAACAGGACGGCGTCGTCGAGCGCGATCCGGCCGCGCTCGGGGCGGATCAGCCCCGCCACCATGGCGATGACCGAGCTCTTGCCCGAGCCCGAGGGGCCGAACAGGGCCGTGACGCGGCCCCCGGCCCGGAAGGCGACCGCGACGGTCGCCTCGCCGAGCCGCTTCTCCACCGCGACCTCCAGCATGGCGTCAGTTCGTCGGGCGCGGCGCGGGGGGCAGCGTGAAGCCCGCGGCCGCGAAGACCGCGCGCGCCTCGGGACCGGCCAGGAAGGCGACGAGGCGGCGCGCGGCCTCTCCCTGGCGGGCGTCGGCCGTGACCGCGAAGGGATAGACGACCGGCGGGTGGCTGCCGGCCGGGAAGGTCGCGACCACGCGCACCCGCGGCTCGGCGGCGGCGTCGGTGGCGTAGACGATCCCGAGCGGCGCCTCGCCGCGGCCCACGAAGGCGAGCGCCGCGCGCACGTTCTCGGCCTGGGCCAGGCGCGGCTGCACCCCCGCCCACAGGCCGAGGCTCTCCAGCGCGGTCTTCGCGTAGCGCCCGACCGGCACGGAGGTCACCTCGCCGGTGGCGATGCGCCCCGTGCCGGCGGCCGCCGCGATCGCCTCCGCCGTGAGGGGGAGGTCCCTCAAGGGCGCGTCGGCGGGCGCCACCACCACCAGGCTGTTGCCCAGGAGGTCGATCCGGGTGCCCGGCGCGATGCGCCCGCGTCCGGCGAGATGGTCCATCCATTCGGCGTCCGCGGATGCGAACACGTCCGCCGGCGCGCCGCTCTCGATCTGCCGGGCGAGCGCCGAGGAGGCCGCGAAGGAGAAGCGCACCGGCGTGCCGGTGCCCGCCGTGAAGGCGCGGCCGGCCTCCTCCAGCGCGTTCTTGAGCGAGGCGGCCGCGAAGACCGTGACGGGCTCGGCGGCCTGGGCCGGGGCGGCGAGCGCCAGAAGGAGGGCAAGCGCGGCGCGGCGGGGAAGGGACGGCATGGGCATGGCTCCCGGACGGAGGGCTCGGGAAGGGGATCGAGGGTGACCGCCCGGAACCGCCGTTCCGGTCCGCCGCGGCGGGCGCGCCGGCGCGCCACGGGTCCTGCTCCGATCTAGCGCGACGGCGCGGGCTTGAGAAGACGCTCCCCTCATGCCGCCTCGACGGAAGGGCCAAAACCTTGCCCCGCCGCCCGCTTTCCGCTATGGAGCCCCCGCGCCCGCCGACACCCTTGGAGGCCCGGGCGCCCTGCGCAGGCCGCCCCGTGGCGGCCTCGTCGCATTTTTCAGCAACGTGAAGGACCACAGCCATGAGTGACGTGAAGCAGCTCAAGGCCGTGGCGCGCGACCGGGTCGGTAAGGGGGCCGCCCGGGCCGTTCGTCGCCAGGGCCAGGTACCAGCCGTGATCTACGGCGGCGGCGGGGGCGTCCAGCCCATCGCGATCGATTTCAACGAGACGAAGCAGCTCATCTTCGCCGGCCACTTCCTCACCACGATCTTCGAGATCGACCTGGACGGCCAGGTGACCCGCGCCATCCCGCGCGACTACCAGCTCGATCCCGTGAAGGACTTCCCCGTCCATGTCGACTTCCTGCGGGTCACCGCGGGCTCGACCGTGACGGTCGAGGTGCCGGTGCACGTGGTCGGCCAGGAGCGCTCGCCGGGCATGAAGCGCGGTGGCGCCCTCAGCCTGGTGCGCCATTCCATCGAGCTCGTGGTGCCCGCGGACGCGATTCCCGACTTCGTCGAGGCGGACGTGTCCGCCATGGACATCAACGAGTCGCTGCACATCTCGGCCGTGAAGCTCCCGGCCGGCGCGAAGCCCGTCATCACGGACCGCGACTTCACGATCCTCTCGATCGCGGCCGCGGCCGGCATGCGCGAGACGGCCGGCGAGAGCGCCGACGCGGCTCCCGCCGCCTGATCGGGCCCGTCCCGTCGCCGCGACCCCGCGCTCCGGCCACCGGCCGGAGCGTTTTCGTTTCAGGAGACCGCCATGCGCCTCTTCGTGGGCCTCGGCAACCCGGGCAGCCGCTACAGGAACAACCGCCACAATATCGGCTTCATGGCCGTGGACGCCGTCGCGCGGGCCGCGGGCGCGCCGCCCTGGCGCCGGCGCTTCCAGGGCGAGGCGACCGAGGCCGTGCTCGGCCATCAGCGCGTCCTGCTCCTGAGGCCCGACACCTACATGAACGAGTCCGGCCGGGCGGTCGGGGAGGCGATGCGCTTCTTCAAGATCCCGCTCGCCGACGTCACGGTGTTCCACGACGAGCTCGACCTCGCCCCCGCCAAGCTCAGGGTGAAGGTGGGCGGCGGCAATGCCGGCCATAACGGGCTTCGCTCCATCACGGCCCTGTGCGGCAACGATTATCGCAGGGTGCGCATGGGCATCGGGCACCCGGGCGACAAGAGCCTCGTCCATGCCTACGTGCTGAACGACTTCGCCAAGACCGAGGAGCCCTGGGTCGAGGACCTGTGCCGCGCCTGCGCCGATCATGCCGCGCTGCTGGCCGCGGGAGAGGACGCGAGCTTCCAGAACAAGG
>DASPJU010000192.1:0-5171 GCA_035628475.1 Salinarimonas sp.
AACATCCGCGTCATCGGCGCGATCTCGACGCTGCGCAGCCCCTCCTGGTGGTGGTGGGTCATGGGCATGCCGGGCCGGCGCACCCTGCTCACGGGGCTGGGCGTCCTGTGCGCCCCGCGCTGCCGCACCTTCTGGCTCGGCCTCCACCGCATGGATTCGGCGACCCCGGCGAGCCGGGCACGCTTCCTCGACGCGGTGGAGCGCAGGCTCCTGCGGTTGCGGTAGGACCGTCATCGCGGCGTCATCGGCCCGCGTCAGGTTGCCGGCATAGGGTTTAGGATCGTCGCCATGGCCACGCGCAAGCATCCCGGTTCGAAGAGCGTCGGCTGGGCCCTCGTCCACGCGGCGCGCCTGCACCGGGCCCGCATGGGCGACCGGCTCGGGAGCTTGGGGCTGTTCGCCGGCCAGGAGGCGGTGCTCCAGGCCCTGGTCGACGGGCCCATGACCATGGGCGAGCTCGCGGGCCTGCTGCGGGTGCGCCCGCCCACCGCCTCCAAGACCGTGACGCGCCTGTCAGCGCTGGGCCTCGTGGAGCGCCGCGCCGGGACTGGCGACGGCCGGCTCGTGCGGGTCGGCCTGACCTCCGAGGGCCTCGCCAAGGCGGCGGCGGTCGAGGGCCTGTGGGGCGAGGTCGAGGACGAGATGCTGGCCGGCCTCGACGGGCGCGACCGCAAGCGCCTGCGCAAGCTCCTGCGCAAGGCGGCCCGCAGCCTGGCCCGGGCCGGGGGCGCCGACGTGCGCGACCTCGAGGACGAAGAGGCCGCAGAGCCCGAGGCGGACCCGCTCCCGCCCCTGAGCGTGGTCAGCGAGCCGGCGTAGGGGCGAGACCGTCGCGCGTCGCGAGGAGGACGCCGCAGTCGCAGCGCGGGATCCGGCGAAGCGGCGGGACCGGACGATCCGGCCGCGCGGGCCGAGATGCGCGGCGCGCGCAACCGCGCCCTGCGGCGGCGAGGCCTGCCGCGCGGCGATCCGATGCCCTATAGTCCGCCGGACGGTTTCAGAACTGCCTGACAGCCTCTAGAGCCGTTTCCGCTCACACGAAATCGGCTCTCGTTCTCCCGCGGTCGCGCTTTCCTCCCCGTGAGCCGGATCCACCTCACTCGAAAACGCTCTAGGTCCTCGATGTGTCGTCTGTCGCGGAGAACCGGAATCCAGCTCTCCGCGACATGGTCTAGGCTGGCGCCGTGACCCTGCCTTCCCGCATCGACGCGCCCCCGGGGGGCGACCGCGAGCGCCGCCGGCGCCTCGTCGGCATCGCGCTCATGTGCTGCGCGCTGATCTGCTTCGCCTGCCTCGACGCCTCGGCGAAATGGGTCAACCGTTACGTCGACCCGCTCCAGACCGTCTGGGCGCGCTACGCGGTGAGCGTCGCCCTGGTGGCCCTGTTCGTGAACCCCGTGACCAGCCCGGGCGTGTCGCGCACCCGCCGCCCCTGGCTCCAGGCCGGCCGCTCCCTGCTGCTGCTGCTGTCGACGGCCCTCAATTTCTACGCCCTGCAATATCTCCAGCTCGCCGAGGCGATCGCGATCCAGTTCATGACGCCCTTCCTGGTGGCGCTCATGGCCGGGCCGCTCCTGGGCGAGCGGGTGGGGCCGGAGCGGCTCGCCGCGATCTCGGTGGGGTTCCTGGGCGTCCTGGTCATCACCCGGCCGGGCCTGGGCGGCATGCACCCGGCCGCGATCCTCTCGGCCCTCGGCTCGGTCTGCTACGCGCTCTACGGCATCTCCACCCGCCTGCTGGCGGCGCATGATTCGTCGCGCACCACGATGTTCTATTCCGGCCTCGCGGGCGTGGCGCTCACGACCCCGCTCCTGCCGCTGGTCTGGACCGCGCCTCCCTCCCCCCTCGCCTGGGCGCTGCTCGTCTCGGTGGGCTTTTTCGGCGGCGTCGGCCACTGGCTGCTCATCCTCGCCCATGCGCGGGCGCCGGCGCCGATCCTGTCCCCGTTCATCTATACCCAGATCGTGTGGATGATCGCGTTCGGCTGGCTCGTCTTCGGCCAGCTTCCCGACGCGTGGACGCTGGGTGGCGCCGGGATCGTGGTGGCCTCGGGGCTGTACCTGCTCTCCCGGGAACGGTCGCGGGGGTGATCCCCCCTCTCCCGCCGGGAGAGGTGTGGGGGTGAGGGAGCCCGCCGGGAAGGACGCACGACGGATCCGTGCCGCAGCCTGTCATCCCGGGATTGACCCGGAGATCCAGGCGGAGGCGTCGACAGGATGGACGGGTCGAGACCGGCCATGACGAGCGGAGAGGTCATGACCACCTCCCGGCGCGCCACCCTCACCCCCGACCCCTCTCCCATCCGGGAGAGGGGAGACCCGCGCCTCACCCCCGCCACGGCGTCTCCGGCACCGGGCTCAGCGGCCCCTTGCCCGAAAACCAGCTCGCGAGGTTGTCGACCACGAGCTGGCCCATGGCGTTGCGGGTGTGGACCGAGGCCGATCCCACATGGGGCAGGAGCACCACGTGGTCCATGGCGACGAGTTCCGGGGGCACCCGCGGCTCGTCCTCGAACACGTCGAGGCCGGCCGAGAGGATGACCCGATCGCGCAGGGCCCGCACCAGGGCCGCCTCGTCGACCACGGTGCCGCGGGCGACGTTGATCAGGATGCCGTCGGGGCCCAGCGCCTCGAGGACGGGAGCGTTCACGAGATGGTGGGTCTCGGGCCCGCCGGGCGTCACCACCACCAGCACGTCGACGACGCGGGCCATGGCGACGAGATCGCCAAAATAGCGGTTGGCGACGCCCTCCTGCTCCCGGCGCCCGTGATAGGAGACCTCGAGCCCGAAGGCCTCCAGGCGCCGGGCGATGGCCTTGCCGATGCGCCCGAAGCCCACGATCCCGACCCGCCGCCCGCGCAGGGTCGCGGTGAGCGGATAGGGCCGCTCCAGCCATCGGCCCTGGCGCAGGTACCGATCCGCTTGCGGCAGCTGCCGCACGGTGGCGACGAGGAGGCCGACCGCGAGATCGGCGACCTCGTCCGTGAGCACGTCGGGCGTGTTGGTGACGACGACGCCCCGGCGTCCCGCCGCGGCCGCGTCCACGTGGTCGTAGCCGACGCCGAAGCTTGCCACGATCTCGAGGGCCGGCAGGCGCGCCAGCACCGCCTCCGTCACGGGGGCGTGCCCGCCCGCCGCGATGCCGCGGATGCGCGGCGCGAGGGCGTCCAGCGCCGCCTCCGGGTCCGGCTCCTCCCACAGGCGGTGCAGCGTGAAGCGCTCCGCAACGCCGTCGACGATCAGCGGCATCATCGGGGCGAGCATCAGGATGCTGGGCTTTTCCACGCGAATGTCCTCCCCGGGGCTCTCCTGCTGCCGCGATCGCCGCAGGCGGGGCCCCGTTCCGTGTCGATTACGGCTTGATCTCCCGTCCCGACGCCCCGATGATGACCGCCAAGATCAGAGGCGGCAAGCTCCGGGAAGAGAGCCACAAGCCGCGGACCGCTCAGGGGCGGGAGGAACGCATGGCCAACGAGACGGCGGGGCGCGGGCGCCCGGCATCGCCCATCCACGACCTCCCTCCATCGGCTTGAGACCGCGCGGCCGTCCGGCCGGACGGCGCCATCACGCACGACGACGCACAAGGGAAGTCATGGCTTCAGTCGAGATCAGGGACGTCCGCAAGAGCTTCGGCGCCACGCCCATCATCCACGGCGTGTCGATCGACATCCGGGACGGGGAGTTCGTCATCCTGGTGGGCCCGTCGGGCTGCGGGAAGTCCACGCTCCTGCGCATGATCGCGGGGCTCGAGAACATCACCGGGGGCGAGATCCGCATCGCCGACCGGGTGGTGAACAACATGCCCCCCAAGGAGCGGGACATCGCCATGGTGTTCCAGAACTACGCGCTCTACCCGCACATGAGCGTGGCCGACAACATGGCCTTCTCCATGAAGCTGCGCGGCGCGCCGCAATCCGAGATCGAGACCCGGGTGAGCCGGGCGGCGCAGATCCTCGGACTGACCCAGCTCCTCGACCGCTATCCGCGCCAGCTGTCCGGTGGCCAGCGCCAGCGCGTCGCCATGGGGCGGGCCATCGTGCGCGACCCGCAGGTCTTCCTGTTCGACGAGCCGCTCTCGAACCTCGACGCCAAGCTGCGCGTGGCCATGCGCACGGAGATCAAGGAACTCCACCAGCGCCTCAAGACCACCACGGTCTACGTCACCCACGACCAGATCGAGGCCATGACCATGGCCGACAAGATCGTCGTGATGCACGACGGCATCGTCGAGCAGATGGGCACGCCCCTCGATCTCTACGACCGGCCCGACAACCTCTTCGTCGCGGGCTTCATCGGCAGCCCCGCCATGAACTTCATCACCGGGCGCGTCGACGGCCCGAGCTTCGTCACGGGCGACGGCATTCGCCTGCCGCTGGCGAGCGCGCCCCCCGCGGCGCAGGGCCGGCCCGTGATCTACGGCCTGCGCCCGGAACATGTCCGCCTCGATCCGGACGGCGTTCCGGTGGAGATCGTGGTGATCGAGCCCACGGGTTCCGAGACCCAGGTCGTGGCGAAGCTCGGGGCCTCCGAGATCGTCACCGTCTTCCGCGAGCGCATCACGCTGGGACCGGGCGAGACGATCCGCATCAGTCCCGATCCGGCCCTCGTCCATCTCTTCGACGAGGCGACCGGCAAGCGCCTTACGGCCTGACCCCTTCACGACCGCGCCGGAACGGGACCGGGGCGGGAATCGCAACAGAGCCAACCCGTATCCGGAGGACCCCATGACGATCTCCAGACGCGACCTTCTCCTCGGCGCCACGGGCCTCGCAGCCGCGGGCAGCGTGGCCTCGCCGGGCCAGGTCTTCGCCCAGGCCGCGGCGGGCGCCCCCAAATACACGCCCGAGCCCGGCGCCACCCTGCGCCTGCTGCGCTGGGCGCCCTTCGTGAAGGGCGACGACGAGTCGTGGCTCGCCAACACCAAGAAGTTCTCCGACGCGACGGGCGTGCAGGTGCGCGTCGACAAGGAGAGCTGGGAGGACATCCGGCCCAAGGCGGCCGTGGCGGCGAATGTCGGCTCCGGTCCCGACCTGATGCTGGTCTGGTTCGACGACCCGCACCAATACCCCGACAAGCTGCTCGATCTGACCGACCTCGGCGATTATCTCGGCAGCAAATACGGCGGCTGGTACGAGGGTCCGAAGAGCTACGCCACACGCGAGGGCAAGTTC
>DASPJU010000193.1:0-3064 GCA_035628475.1 Salinarimonas sp.
CTCGCGCCTGCTCATGACCCCTTTCGATCCTCCAGAGCGTCGACCTCTGGGCAGTCTGAAAGACCTCGGATGACCGAGGTTGGCCGACAGCGGCCCGGCAGCATCTGGTGTCCAAATTGCGAAAGCGGACGTTCAGCTCGACAGGCGGAAGGTCGCGATCCGCCCCTCAGCGGCCATTCAGAACGTCCGGCTCCGGGCAGGCGGAGGCTCCTGCCCCCTGCGCCCCTGAGGCATGTTCGACCTTGATGTCCAAAGCGCGCCACGGCGTCGGCGGTAGGACTTCGTCCAACAGGTCGACGCTGAAGACCCTCGCCAGCCGCGCACGGGAGAAGACGTCCGCTCCCGCCCCCACCGCCGAGACGCGGCCACCATCGAGGAGCACGACCTCGTCGGCGTAGGCACTCGCGAGCTGGAGGTCGTGCAGAACAGCGACAACCAGCGTGCCCGCGTCCGCGATGCGGCGAACCTCCTCGAGAAGTGCCAGCTGATGGCGGAGGTCAAGCGCCGCGATCGGCTCGTCGAGAAGGAGCGCCTGGGGCCGCTCAAGGCTGGCTCCGGCGGCGAGTTGCGCGAGAACCCTGGCGAAGTGAACCCTCTGGCGCTCGCCGCCCGACAGCGTGTCGACGAGCCGGCCCGCGTGCCGGGCGACTCCCGCCCGCTCCATCGCATCGGCGGCGACCGCCGCCCGGGCGCGCTCGTTGAAGCCCCGGCCGATGCCGTCCACCCCGAGCCGCACCACCTCCGCGACGCGGAACGGCAGCGCGAGCCCCGGCGCTTGGCCGAGCACCGCCCGCCAAGCTGCGAGCTCGTGCGGCGCGATGGCGCCGACCGGCCGGCCGTCAATCAGGACCTCGCCCGCGCTCGGGCGCAGGTCGCCGGAGAGGAGCCGGAGGAGTGTGGACTTGCCTGCCCCGTTCGGGCCTGCCACTGCGTAGAGACGCCCGCCCCGCAGGTCGAGGTCGATGCCCCGAACCAGGTGGTGGCCTTCGCGGGTCCGGTAGCCGACCGCGCGGGCCTCGATCACTACGCCCGTCATGGCTCGACGCTCCGTTCGCGGCCCCGCAGGAGGAGCCAGAGGAAGAAGGGCGCGCCGATCGCCGCCGTCACAATGCCCAAGGGAAGCTCGGCGGGCGCCACGACCGTTCGGGCGAGCGCGTCGGCGGCGACGAGGAGCGCCGCGCCGAGAACCGCCGTCGCGGGCAGGATGAGGCGGTGGTCGGGCCCGGCGACGAGGCGAAGGAGGTGGGGTACCACGATCCCGACGAAGCCGATCGCGCCGGCCGCCGCGACGGCCGCCCCGACTGCGAGCGCGACTAGGACGACGAGGGCAGCCTTGAGGCGCTGTACCCGGATCCCGAGATGGTAGGCCTCCGCCTCGCCGAGACTCAGCGCGTTGAGCCCCCGCGCGAGGAGGGGCATGGCGATCAGCGCCGGAAGGATTGCGGGTAGGACGGCGAGCACCTTGGTCCAGGACGCCCCCGAGAGGGATCCGAGAGACCAGAAGGAGAGATCACGCAGCTGCCGGTCGTCGCTCAGGTAGGTGAGCACCCCCATGAGCGCTCCCGCGAGCGCGCCCAGCGCGATGCCCGCGAGCAGCATCGTCGCGACGGAGGTGCGACCGCCGCTCGTGGCGATGGCCGCGAGGAGAAGCGTCATGGCAAGCCCGCCGACGAAGGCGCCGGCCGGCAGGGCGGCGAAGGGCAGAGCGCCGCCCGACAGGCGCTCCCCGAGGACGATCGTCGCGGCAGCGGCCAGCGACGCGCCCGACGAGACCCCAATCAGCCCGGGATCGGCGAGCGGGTTGCGGAAGAGCCCCTGCATCAGCGCCCCCGACAGGGCGAGCGCCGCCCCCACGAGGAGCCCGAGCGCGACCCGCGGCAGGCGCACGCTCCAGATCACGAGCGCATCTCCCCCGGCCGTCGCCGGCGAGAGCAGCGCCGCGATCACCCGGTCAGGAGGGATGGCGACGGCACCGGAGCCGAGCGCCACGAGCGACGCAAGACCCATGAGTCCGACGACGCCGCCCAAGACGAGCGAGCGCGAGGGGCGCCAGCTCTCGGTCCGATGGACGAGCGCTGCGGCGATCATCGCCGGTCCTCGGCGGCGCGGCGCTTCTCAGGGTAGAGCTCGCCGAGGAGGTCGTGCGCGGCCTGGGGCGTGCGCGGGCCGAAGCCAAGGAGCGTCAGGGCGTCGGCCCGCACGAGACGCCGGTCGCGGGCCGCGGGCGTCCCAGCGAAGGCGGGCAGGCCCAAGGGATCGGCGCCGGGCGTCTCCGTGCCGCGGCTCAGCACCACGAGGGCGTCAGGCGCGGCGGCGATGACGCCCTCGTCCGACAGGGGCTTCCAGCCCTCGACCATGCCCCCGACCGCGTTCTCGGTGCCAGCGAGGCGCAGGATCGCGTCGCCCGTGGTGCCTCGCCCTGCCACGAGGGGACGCCCGTTCTGGATGGAGAGGACGACGAGGGCTCGCACCCGCGGCGCCCCCAACCGGTCGCGCGCGGCGGACAGGGAGGCGAAGGCCGTGCGCACCTCGCCGGCGAGACGGTCGCCCGCCGGGCCGGCTTCGGTCGCCTCGGCTATGGCCCTGATGCGCTCCAGGACGCCCGCCTCGCTCGGATCGTCGGGAATGCGGGCGATGCGCACGCCCGCCTGCGCCACGAGGCGCAGCGTGTCCGGAGGTCCTGCGCCATCTTGGGCGAGCACGAGGTCGGGGCGAAGCGACAGCAGCCCCTCGGCCGCGAGCGCCCGCAGGTAGCCGACATTCGGCTTCGTCGCGAGCGCCTGCGCCGGGAACCCGCTCGTCGCATCGACCCCGACGATCTCGGCCTCGCGGCCGAGCGCGTAGAGGATCTCGGTAGTGGCGCCGCCGAGGCTGACGATCCGGCGGGGCATGGCGGCATGGGCCGGCAGGGCGAAGGCAATGGCGGCAGTGAGCGCCGCGCGACGGGAGAGGTGAGCGGTCATGGAGGGCCTCACTTGGTCAGGATGAGCTTGTCGCGGGCGGTGACACGCAGCCGGTAGCGCTCCCCCTTGTGGACGATAACGACCTCGCGGCCGCGCTCGCC
>DASPJU010000194.1:0-4954 GCA_035628475.1 Salinarimonas sp.
TGGGACACCTGGTACATCATGGACAAGGAGTGGGCCGAGGCGAACAACGCCGCGGCGCCGACCCCGGTCTCGGCCCAGACGCCGTCCCACGCCTCGCTCAACAGCAACGGCACCGGCCCCTTCCGGATCGAGAGCCATCAGCCGGGCGTGCGCACCGTCTTCAAGCGCAACGCTGCCTGGTGGAACGACGCCAAGAAGGAGCACAACCTCGAGGAGATCGTCTTCACCCCCATCGCCAACGACGCCACGCGCGTCGCGGCGCTGCTCTCGGGCGAGGTCGACATCATCGAGCCGGTCCCGATCCAGGACATCGCCCGCATCAACGCCAGCCCCAACGCCCGCGCGCTCACGGGACCGGAGGTGCGCACGATCTTCCTCGGCTTCGACCAGGTCCGCGACGAGCTCGTGAACTCTGGCGTCAAGGGCAAGAACCCCTTCAAGGACCGGCGCGTCCGCGAGGCCTTCTACAAGGCCGTCGACATCGAGACCATCAAGAGCCGCGTGATGCGCAATCTCGCGACGCCCTCGGCCCTGATGATCGCGCCGGAATTCTTCCCGCTCTCGAAGGAGTTCGCCCGGCCGAAATACGACGCGGATGCGGCCAAGAAGCTGCTCGCGGAGGCCGGCTACCCGAACGGCTTCGAGGTGGGCATGAACTGCCCCACCGACCGCTACGTCAATGACGGCGAGATCTGCCAGGCGGTGGTCGGCATGCTGGCCCGCGTCGGCATCAAGATCAACCCGATCTTCGAGCCCAAGGCCCAGTACTTCGCCAAGGTGCTCAAGCAGGGCGGCTACAACACGTCGTTCTACCTCCTCGGCTGGACCCCCGGCACGAGCGACGCCCACAACGTGCTGCACGACATCATGGGCTGCCGCGACAACCCGCAATCCTCGCGCGGCGAGTCGAACCTGGGCGGCTACTGCAACAAGCAGCTCGACGCGCTGACCGACAAGATCCTCGTCGAGGCCGACCAGACCAAGCGCAACCAGATGATCGCCGAGGCCTTCAAGATCGGCAACGAGGACTACAGCTACATCCCGCTGCACCAGCAGGCCCTGGCCTGGGGCGTGTCGAAGAAGCTCAACATCCCGCAGCGCGCCGACAACTCGATCCTGTTCTACTGGGCCCGCAAGGAGTAGTCCGCTCCGGAGCCCACGATTCACGCATGGCCGGGCCCCCGCCCGGCCATGCCGCTTTAAGGCATCGCGCCGCCCGGCGGGGCTTCCGCCCGGGCCCGGCCCGCGGACCGAGAGACCGCCATGCTCGCTTTCACCATCCGACGCGCCCTGCAGGCGCTCGGCGTCCTGTTCACGGTGGGCGTCATCGCCTTCGCGATGTTCCGCTTCGCCGGCGATCCCGTGAACCAGATCGTCTCCATCGACACGCCCGCCGCCGAGCGCGAGCAGGTGCGCCGGGCGCTCGGCCTCGACGATCCGGTGCCGCTCCAGTTTGCGCGCTACTTCGCCCGCGCCGTGCAGGGCGATTTCGGCGTCTCCTACCAGTTCCGCCAGCCCGTCGCGCAACTCCTCCTCGACCGCATGCCGGCGACCCTGGAGCTCGCCATCTGCGCCACGATCTTCGCGCTCGGCTTCGGCATCATGATGGGCGTCTACTCGGCCCTGCGGCGCGACAGCGTGCTCGCCAAGGTGTTCCAGGCCGTGTCGCTGATCGGCATCTCCCTGCCGACCTTCCTGATCGGCATCCTCATGATCTACCTGTTCTCGGTCACGCTGGGCCTGCTGCCGTCCTACGGGCGCGGCGAGACGGTGCGTCTCGGCTGGTGGTCGACGGGGCTCCTCACCTGGTCGGGGTGGAAGGCCCTCGTCATGCCCTCCATCACGCTGGGCCTGTTCCAGATGACGCTCATCATGCGCCTCGTGCGCGCCGAGATGCTGGAGGTGCTGCGCTCCGACTATATCCGCTTCGCCCGGGCCCGCGGCCTCAGGACCCGCGCGATCCATTTCGGCCACGCCCTCAAGAACACCCTCGTTCCGGTCATCACCATCGCGGGCCTCCAGCTCGGGGCCGTGATCGCCTTCGCGATCATCACCGAGACTGTGTTCCAGTGGCCCGGCATGGGCCTGCTCTTCGTGCAGGCGGTGCAGAACGTCGACATCCCGATCATGGCCGCGTACCTGCTCCTCGTCGCCCTCATCTTCGTGACGATCAACCTCGTCGTCGACATCCTCTACACCGTGGTCGACCCGCGCCTGCGCTCGACCCTGCGCCAGCCCGTCTGAGACCGTCCATGGCCACCACCGCCGCCAAGCCCCCCGGCTTTCTCGCCCGCGCCCTCGACAGCGACGTCTGGGCGAGCTTCAGGCGCTCCAAGCTCACCATGGTCGCGGCCGCGGTGACCGCGCTGTTCTTCGGCGCCGCGCTTCTCGCCGGGTTCGTGTCGCCGCAGGACCCCTTCAACCCGGCGCAGCTCGAGCTGATGAACTCCCGCCTGCCGCCGATCTGGGACGCGGAGGGGCAGCGCCCCTTCCTGCTCGGCACCGACGACCAGGGCCGGGACATGCTCTCGGCCATCCTCTACGGGCTGCGCATCTCGCTGCTCGTGGGCTTCCTCGGCGTCGCCTTCGCGGCGACGATCGGGATCACCCTGGGGCTGGTCGCGGGCTATGTCGGCGGCGCGACGGACGCCGTGATCATGCGCATCGCCGACGTGCAGCTCACCTTCCCGGCGATCCTCATCGCGCTCCTCGTCGACGGGGTGACCAAGTCGATCCTCGGCGGAGCGCTGGACGCCGCCACGATCCTGTCGGTGCTCGTCTTCTCGATCGGCCTGAGCTTCTGGGTCCAGTACGCCCGCACGGTGCGCGGCTCCGTGCTGGTGGAGAAGAACAAGGACTATGTCGCGGCGGCCCGCCTCATCGGCCTGCCGGCGCCCGTGATCATGGCCCGCCACGTCCTGCCCAACGTGCTGGGGCCGGTGCTCGTGATCGCGACGATCAACCTGGCGCTCGCCATCATCACCGAGGCGACGCTCTCGTTCCTGGGCGCCGGCATGCCCGACACCATGCCCTCGCTGGGCACGCTGATCCGCATCGGCAACAACTACCTGTTCTCGGGCGAGTGGTGGATCGTGGCCTTTCCGGGCATCGCGCTGGCGCTCCTCGTGCTCGCCATCAACCTGCTCGGCGACTGGCTGCGCGACGCGCTCAACCCGCGGCTTCGCTGATCGCCTTACCCAGCCCTGCGGGGAGAGGCGGCTCAGCTCTCCGCGCGCAGGCTCTTCAGGAACTTGCGGGCGATGGTGCGCAGGGCCTCGTCGTCGCGGGTGCCGTCGTCGGCATGATCCCAGAGATGGTCGAGGCTGCCCTCGAGCTCGTCCAGGAGCTCCGGGTGGCGGCGCGCGATGAAGCGCAGGGAGTTGAAGAGGATGTGCTCCACCGCCATCTCGCGGCGGCGCGCATCCGCGACGCCCGCGGCGTCGGCTGGATCGGCGTGCTCGCTCATGTCCCGCTAACGGGGTCAGCGGGCCGGGGTTCGCCCCTGGGGCAGGATGCCGCCTTCTCGGGCAGGATCCGCCCCCACAATCGCCCTCGATCCATCCGTAAACCTCCTGACAAAGGCCCGGCGAGCCACTATGGTGGCGGCACCGGACGGGGAACAAATCTCAAGAACCCGCCACAGGAGAGGACCATGTCTGCGAAACGTTTCGCCCTCGCGGCGCTGCTTGTCGGCGCCACCTTCCTCACGACCGTCTCGGTCGAGGCCCGCACCCTGCGCTGGGCCCGGTCGCAGGACGCGACGACGCTCGATCCGCATTCGGGCAACACCGGCACGAACCACGTGATGGCTCACAACATCTACGAGCCGCTCGTGATCCGCGGGTTCGACGGCAAGCTGGTCGGCGCGCTCGCCACCGAGTGGCGCCTCCTGCCCAACGACCCGACGATCTGGGAATTCAAGCTCCGCCAGGGCGTCAAATTCCACAACGGCAACGCCTTCACGGCGGACGACGTGGTGTTCTCCCTCAAGCGCTCCCTGCAGCCCGCGGCCGACATGAAGTCGCTCCTCGTCTCGGTCGAGGACGTGATCAAGGTTGACGACCACACGGTCCACATCAAGACCAAGGGCCCGAACCCGCTCCTGGTGAACAACCTCACCAACCTGATGATCATGGATCGTGAGTGGTCGGAGCAGAACAACGCCGCTCAGGTCCAGGACCTGAAGTCGAAGGTCGAGAATTTCGCGACCCGCAACGCCAACGGCACCGGGCTCTTCCAGCTCGTCTCGCGCGAGCCCGACCAGCGCACCGTGATGCGCCGCAACGAGAACTATTGGGGCAAGGACGCGGTCCAGAACGACATCTCCGAGATCGTCTACCGGCCGATCGCCGAGGCCGCGACCCGCGTCGCAGCGCTGCTCTCGGGCGAGGTCGACTGGGTGCAGGACCTGCCGCCCCAGGATATCGAGCGCCTGCGCAACTCGCAGGGCGTGCGCGTCAACGCGGGCCCCGAGAACCGGCCGATCTTCCTGGGCATGAATATCGGCGTGCCGGAGCTGCGCTCCTCCGACGTGAAGGGCAAGAACCCCTTCGCCGACCTGCGCGTGCGCCAGGCCGTCAACACCGCGATCAACCGCGAGGCGATCCAGCGCGTGGTGATGCGCGGCCAGTCGGAGCCCTCCGGCGTCCTCGCGAACCGCTTCGTGAACGGCTACACGAAGGAGCTCGACACCTGGCCGAAATACGACGTCGCGGCCGCGCGCAAGATGCTGGCGGACGCCGGCTACCCGAACGGCTTCTCGACCACGCTCCACTGCACCAACGACCGCTACGTCAACGACGAGGGCATCTGCCAGGCGGTGGTCGGCATGCTGGGCCAGATCGGGATCAAGGCGACGCTCGTCGCCCAGTCCCTGCGCGTCCACTTCCCCGCCATCCAGCGCGGCGAGTACGACTTCTACCTCCTGGGATGGGGCATCCCGACCTTCGACAGC
>DASPJU010000195.1:0-7443 GCA_035628475.1 Salinarimonas sp.
GCCCTCTCCCCGCCCGCGGGGAGAGGCGATCCCGCCTCACACCACGATCTCGATCAGCGGCACGTGCGGGGCCTCGCCGGCTTGGAAGGCGGAGAGGTCGAGGGTGAGCTCGTCGGTGTCGAAGCGGACCGGCACGTCGAAGAGGAAGCCCGCGGTCACGATAGCGCCGGGAGGCGGCGGGACGGACAGGCTCACGAGCCCCGTCACGGGATCACAGGATCCTTGCACCGCGTTCAGCTCGACGCCGTCCACGGCGATCCGCACGCTGCCCGCCACGGGCTTGGCGATGGGGCGTACATAAGGGGCATGCGCCCCGCCATAGGTCTTCACGAGCGGGAACGCGGTCGTCGCGCCGTCGCCCGTGCCGATGCGCTGGTCGAGGGGTGTGGGCTGGGCCAGCGGCGGGCCCGACTTCCAGTCCACCGCGTCGCGGAAGCGGAAGCCGTGCAGGCGCCCGCGCCGCTCCTCGAAGAACGTCACGACCTCGTGCAGGGCGTCGAGCGTGCGGATGCCCAGGCCCGCGTCCCAGCGCCGGCGGGCATGGGCGTGGCGCGCGTTGCGGTGCTCGCGGCCCGAGGCCAGGGTCACGATCTCGGTGGCCCGCACGGGCCCGCCCCGGGCGCCGAGCGCCACGCAGAAGGGAAAGCGCACCTCGTGGAAGTCGGCCATGATGCTCTCCGTGCCGCCGCGCACGCGACGCCGGCGCCGCCTGGGGCATTGTGATCGAACGCTGCCTTGCCGATGGGGACGTCCCGATGCCCAAGCCGTTGCGACCGCGCACCACCTTCCTGATCGCGATCCTGGCCGGGACGGCGGGCACGATGGGGCTCGCGGCCTGGGAGAACCGGCCCACGGCGCGGACCGCCTTCGTGGCCGCCCCGGCCTCCCCCTCAGCCGCCTTCGCGAGCCGTCACCGCGTCTCCGAGCGGATCTGGGTCGCGGCCCAGCTCGAGACCGGGGACGTCGCGGCGGCCCGGGCCGAGGGCTTTCGCGCCGTGATCGGCCTGCGCCCCGACGGGGAGGAGCCTGCGCAGCCGCCGGCGAACGCGCTCGCCGCCTATACCGGCGCCGAGGGCCTGGCCTTCGCCCATGTCCCGGTGCCGCAGGGCGAGCTGCCCGACGCGGTCGCGGACGCCCTCGGGGCCGCCCTCGCGCGGGTCGACGGGCCCGTGCTCCTCACCTGCCGCAGCGGCCGCCGGGCCGTGCGGGCCTGGGCCGTCGCCGAGGCCTCGCGCCCCGGCGGAGCGAGCCCCGAGGCCATCCTCGCGGCCGCCGGCGCGGCCGGCCATTCCGTCGACGACCTCGCGGACCGCATCAAGGCCCGCGCGGCGCGCCGCGCCTCCGGAGGCTAGCATGCACGGACCCCTGCCCACCGCTCTCGCGCCCCGCGCCGCGCCCGAGCTCTCGCCGGACCTCACGGTGATCGCCCACGCGATCGGCGCGATCGCCGGGCTCGGGATCGGCCTCGTCCTGGGCATCGTCCTGTCCTTCGCGACGGGGCTGGCGCAGGTCTGCTGAGCCCCCCGTCACATCCCCCGGGCGCCCCGCGCCACGGCGCGGGCGAGGCCCGCCGCCACCTGAGCCTCGGAGCGGCGGAAGCTCGCCGCGTCGGGGGTGGCGATCTGCATCGTGACCGAGACCGGACGCGGGGCGGGCGCCCCGCGCGCCGGCGCGTCGCGGGCGCCGAGCCAGCGCTCGAAGGGGAGCTGGCCCGGCGAGGGCGCCGGCACCGACAATCCGGTCAGCGAGCCCGCGAGGCTCGCCAGCGCTCCGCCCGCCGCCTGGGCGGCGGCGCCCGCCGCGCCGCGCAGCGCCAGGCCGGCAAGGCTCCGCTCCAGGCCGTCCAGCACGCCCTCCAGGCGCCGCCCCTCCGCGGCGCCGTCGCCGAAGGCCCGCGCCAGGGCCTCCCCGGCCCGCCGCGCGCCCGCCTCCAGGGCGGCGACGCGGTCGATGGGATCATCGGTCATGGAGGGCTCCGGGAATGGGGATGGCCAGGAAGGACCCGCTCAGCGCGCGGGATCCGGATAGGCGGCCAGCAGCGCGTCGAGGGCCGCGCGGTCGAGGGGCGCGGGCGGGAGGAAGGGGCGCAGCAGGGCCGCGGCCTCGCGCGGCGTGAGCGCCCAGGCCGCGTCGGGGGACAGGTGGAGGATGCCGATCAGGACGCCGAGGACGTCGTCGAAGCCGACGCCCCCGGCCGCGAAGGGTTTGGCGCCTCCCCCGGCGCCAGGGCCAGGCGCAGGGCCTCGGCCAGCGCGTCGGCGACCGCCTCGATGCCGCCGTCGAGCGCCAGGTCTCCCGCCTCCCGGTCGGTGAGCGCGTGCCCGCCCCCGCGCAGGGCGGCGCCGAGCAGCGCCGCGAGGTCGCGGCTCGACAGCCCGCCTCGAGCGAAGCGCGCCCCCAAGGCCGTCAGGCTCTCGGCCCCGAAGGCGTCCTCGAGCTCGGCCAGGGCGTTGAGGGTCAGGCGCAAGGTGTAGGCGCGGCCGCCCAGGAGCAGCGCGACCTCGCCGCGGCGACGATTGGGCATGGGGGTCACCTCACAGGGGAGCGAAGGCGAGCTCGCCCGCGGATTCGAGCGCTATCTCGAAGGCGAGCTCGCCGGCATGGTCGCCGCGATAGTCGAGGCCCGCGATCTGGAACGGGCCCTGGAGCTGGCCCAGGCCCGGGATCACGATCTGGAAGGCCCGCACCCCGCCGGCGAAGAACAGGGCGCGCAGGAGGGCGTCCGAGGCCTCGTCGCGAAAGACGCCCGCTCCCGTGACGCTCGCCCGCCTGGGGCCGGCATCGGCGAGAAGCTCGCGCCAGCGCCCGGCGGACTCGGCGTGGGTGACGTCCACGGTGCCGGCGTCGAGGCTCAGGCGCCGGGCCCGCAGGCCCGCCACCGCCACGAAGGCGCCGGTCCCGTCGTCGATGCGGATGAGGAGATCCCTGCCCTTCTGAACGGCCATGGTGGGGGTCCTTCGGTGGGGTTTGGAGCGGGTGGGTAGACGGGCAGCCGGCAGATGCCGGCGATCCCTCTCCCCCCTCGCGGGGGAGAGGTGGAGACGGGGGTGCGGATGTCGGTGTCGCGCCTGCGCTCCTCCTTCACGCCTCCGTCACGGCGCGGAACACCAGGCGCACCCGGGAGAGCCCCGTGCCCGCGTCGCGGGTGGCGGCGAGGCGCGTGAGGCGGATGCCGGCGAGCGCCGCGCCGGCGAGCGGCAGGGCGGCGCCGTCGAGGAGCGCGGCGATGCGGTCGGCGGCGAGCAGCGCCGAGGCGGCGGAGCCGGGGCGGCCCGAGACCAGGATCTCCAGGGTCTGGATCGCGACGCCCTCCACGTCGGGCTCGGACTCGGCGTCGCCGAACACGGCGTGCACGGCGGGGGAGCGCGGGGGCGGCTCGTCGTGGATCGCGGGGCTGTCGAGGAGGCCCGCGAGGGCGGCGTCGCCCGCGAGACGCTCGAGGACGGCGCGGCGGAGCGCCAGGACGGGGCCCGCGGCGGGATGGCTCATGGGGCGATCTCCTCGACGAGGCAGACGAGGCGGCCGCGGCGCCCGTCGGGGTCCTCGGCCGAGCGGATCAGGAAGCGCCGGGCGCCGAGCCGCAGGCGGGCGCGGTCGTCCACGCCCTCGCACCAGCGCAAGGTCACCTGGTGGGTGGCGCCGCCGGGCTCGCGGGGGCGGCGGGCCGACAGCGCGCGGATCGCGCCCCAGAGCTGCGGCCCGGCCGCATGGGCGCGGATCACGCCGCCGAAGCCGTCGGGGGTCTCGAGCGGGGTCTCCAGCACGAAGAGCCGGTCGAGGGCGCCGATGGGAACATGGGCCGTGGCGAGGCGGGTCATGGGGCCCTCACGCGAGGCGCAGGCGGCGATGGGGGGCGATCAGCGCGGCGACGTCGGCCGGCAGGGCCGTGTCGTGGAGCGCGTCGCCGCGATGCTCGAACCAGCGCCCGACGAGGAGGCGGATCGCCTGGATCAGGGGCTCGGGCACGTCGGCGGGACTCGGGCCGAAGCCCGCCCGCAGGGTGATCTCGATGCCGCCGACGGGCCGCCCGGGATCGGGGGCCGCCGGGCCGACGAGGAGGCGGGCGGGGTCGGACGCCCCGTCCAGGGCCGCGTGCGCGGGGGGCAGGGTCGCGAACCCCGCCCCGTCGTGGACCCGCACGAGGTCCACCGCGATCACGGGCCAGAGCGGCAGGCGCACGATCCGGTCGCGCGGCCAGCGGTCCAGCACCAGGCGCCAGGTCTGCTCGATGAGGACGAGGCGGGCCTGCGCCTCCACGAGCAGGCGCGCCGCCCGGACGAGGCTCGCGATCAGCGCCTCCTCGACGGGCTCGGCCCTTAAGGTTGACGCGAGATCGGCCGGGCTCGCCGGCTCGACGGCCGGGCCCGCGACGTTTATCGGAATCATGAGGGTTACCCAGAGGTGAACGGCGATGCCCCGACGGATCGGCAGGGCGGCTCGGATCGGGACGGCGCTGGCGGCCTTGTGGCCGGCGGCGGCGGGCGCCGTGATCGGCGGGCGCGACGAGGGCGGCACGCTGGCGCGCCGCTCCGTGATGGTGCTCGACTCCCGCGGGGGCGTGTGCTCCGGCATCGTGGTGGCCCGCGACGCCGTGCTGACCGCCGCCCATTGCGTGACGGGCGCCACCGAGCAGCGGGTGCACTTCCGCGACGGCGACGGTCAGCCCGTGCTGATCCAGCCCGCCGCCCGGGCGGTGCATCCGGGCTACGACGCCGCCGCCATCGAGCGCCGGCGCCGCTCCATCGACCTCGCGCTCCTGCGCCTGCCGGGGCCGCTGCCGGCCCGGTTCGAGACCGCCTCCTTGAGCGCGACCGCGGCGCCCCGCGACGAGCGGGTGACCCTGGGCGGCTTCGGCGTGCTGCGCGAGGGCGACTGGCGCTCGACGGGGACCTTCCGCACCGCCTCGCTCGGCGTCGTCGAGCCCTACGGCCCCAGCCGGATCCTGCTGTGGGCGCAGGACCCGGACCGGGCGGGCGCGGGCGCCTGCCGGGGCGATTCGGGCGGGCCGATCCTGCGCGGGCAGGCGGTGGTGGCGGTGACGACCTGGGCCGCCGGCGCCAGGGGCACCGATTGCGGCGCCTTCACCCAGGGCGTGCTGCTGGGCCCCCAGCGCGACTGGATCGACCGGACGCTCAGGGAATGGGGGCGGCAGGCGGCGTGGGAGTAGGGCCCGGTCCCCTCCCCCTTCGAGGGGGAGGGTGCCCCCCGCAGGGGACGGGAGAGGGAGCCGTCAGGGAGTTCGCGCCGCCCGAGCCGACGCAGGAGATCGGCGTCGAGCCGACCTCCCGATCATCCGCTCCCCCGCCGACGCGGGAGCCACCCTCCCCCCCGGGGGGCGGTGCGGCCCTCACGCCGCGAAGGTCAGCAGCTTGATCGCGGCGAAGTCCTGCACGCCGCCGCCCACGCGCTTGGTCACGTAGAACAGCACGTAGGGCTTGGCGGAATAGGGGTCGCGCAGGACCCGCACGCCCGTGCGGTCCACCACG
Source organism: Salinarimonas sp. (assembly GCA_035628475.1). Classification (GTDB taxonomy): domain Bacteria; phylum Pseudomonadota; class Alphaproteobacteria; order Rhizobiales; family Beijerinckiaceae; genus Salinarimonas_A. The sequence continues at coordinate 5,487 of DASPJU010000195.1, forward strand.
GTGTAGCCGCGGCGGAAGTCGCCGAAGGCGATGGCGGGCGCGGCGGGGCCGATATCGGGCATGTCCTCGGCTTCCGTCACGGGAAAGTTCATCAGCGTCGCGGCGGCGCCGGCCTGGCTCGGCAGCTGCTAGAGATAGTTGCCCTGCCCGTCCTTGAGCTTGCGCAGGGCGCTCTGCGTCTTGCGGTTCATCACGAAGCCGGCGTTCTGGCGGTAGCCCGCCCGCACCGCGTGGACGAGCTCGATCAGCACGTCGGCGGGCGCCTGGGCCGGGAAGGCGCCGGCGACCCCGGTGGCGAGGGTGCCGATCTTGCCCCAGGTCCAGGAGCCGTTGGCGACCCGGTCATAGGCCAGGAAGCCCTTGGGCCGGGCGACCCCGTCGCCGGCCACGAAGGCCGCGCCCTCCTGCTCTGCGAAGGCGGTCTCGACCTCCGCGGCGAGCCAGGCGTCGATGTCGATCACGGCGTCGTCGAGCAGCGTCTGGGTCGCGGCCGGCATGGCGTAGAGCTCCATGGCCGGGAAGGTGAGCTCGGCGAGCGCGGGCGCCGCGGTCTGGGGCCGGGGCGCGGTCTCGCCGACCCAGCCCGTGGCGGGGCCCGAGACCGCGTGCGCCACCTTGTACTGGCCGCCCGAGATGGCGCGCACCGTGGCGAGCGCGCGGATGGGGGACACCTGGGCGAGCCGGCGCACCACCTCGCGCTCGATCTCGGGCGGCGCGAGATAGCCCCCGTCCGGCCCCGAGCCCGCCTGCATGGCCTTGCCCTCCAGGTCCTTGAGCCCCGCGGCCTCGCCGGAGCGCACATAGAGATCGAAGGCCGCCTTGTGCTCGCGGGCGGCGGGCTCCGCGGGGGCGCCGCCGCCCAGGGGCGGGCGGCGGGCGTCGAGCGCCATGCGGTCGATGCGGCCCCGGGTCTCGTCGAGCGCCCGGTCGATGCGGGCGAGCTTGTCCTCGGTGAGCGGGTCGGCGCCCATGCGGGTCTCGATGCCCGCGAGCCGTTCGTCGTTGGCCTCCTTGAAGGCCTCGAAGGCGCGGGCGAAGTCCTCGAACGCGAGGGCGACGTCGGCGGACTTGGTCTCGGGGGCGTGGGTCATGGGTGTCTCCAAACGAAAAAGGCCCGCCGGGGGGCGGGCCGTGCAGGGCGGGACGGATGCCGGCCCGCGGGATGCGGGCGGGCGTCAGGGCGATACGGGTGCGGGGGACGGGCTCGGTGCGGTGTTCTGGCCCGTGCCGGTCCCGGGCTGGCCCTGCGCCAACGCCTCCAGGAGCACCGCCAGGATCAGGATCAGCGCCATCATGAACTGGGCCGACAGGAGCCCGTAGCCGGAGGCGAAGGAAACCGAGGCCGCAGGGCTGTAGGACGGGTAGTAGGAGCTGACGTTGAGCATCGGGGACCCTTCAAAGGCCGTGGCATCGGCACCAGCATACGCCTGTATATAATATGCGCTCAAGACATCGCAAAGCAAGATATCATGCCGGCATGCGGGGTGAGTCCGGCACCAGGACTCGCGCGGGGCCGACGAAAAAGGGCCCGCCGCAGGGCGGGCCCAGGCTGTCGGGCGGCGGGGCGGCGCGTCCGCGACAGCACCTAGATGACCCGCCCCCCGTCTGATCGGAGTTCCGGGCCGGGGCAGTCGACGGCGCGCTCATGGCGCTCGACCTCATCATCTCGGACGCGCTTTGCATCATCATACTAGCCGCCGCTGACTCCTGCTGGTACTCCACCGCTCTCTGGGTGGGGGAGCGCATGGGGTCGGCTTGGCCCGTCGCGCCAAGCGAGAACTGGGGACCAGACGCGTTGGCGGGCTGGTTCGCCGGCGTGGCATTCTGGTTCGGCATGGTCGGGGTGCTGACGGACAGGGACATATGGGATACCTCCGCTACGGATGCGCTTGCGCATAGGTAGAGCGCGCAAGGGATCTTGCATAGCTTGTTAATTATTGCAAAGCATTTTGTATTA
>DASPJU010000196.1:0-4832 GCA_035628475.1 Salinarimonas sp.
ATGCGCATGAGCGTCGACTTGCCGGCGCCGTTCTCGCCGATGACGGCGTGAACCTCGCCGGGCTCCAGCGCGAGTGAGACGTCGCTCAGGACCTCGATGGGCCCGAACGATCTCGACACGTGATCGGCACGCAGAACAGGCGCCATGGGCACCCCGCGAAGAGGAGTGGCAACGATGATTGCGGGAACGGCACGCGGCGTCAGCCGACGGGAATCGGGCGGCTCATAACTTCCTCCTGCTTGCGACGCCCTCTGGCGGGACGTTTGTCGCTGTCGCCGTGACGGGCGATGTAAACGATTACAGAAACAGTTTGCGACCACAGGCGGAGCCTGTCAAATAGAAAGATGCGCCGCCGCTCCCGTCCCATCCCCGCCCCACCCGAAGCCCCTGCGGAGGCGGTCGGTCGGGCCGCGCGCATCGAGGACGTGGCGCGGCTCGCCGGCGTCTCGACCGCGACGGTGAGCCGGGCCCTGAGCGCCCCCGAGCGGGTCTCCCCCGCCGCGCGCGCCCGCGTCATGGAGGCGGTGGCGCAGACGGGCTACCAGCCGAACCAGGCCGCCCGGTCCCTGCGGCTGCAGAAGAGCCGCATGGTGCTCGTCGTCCTGCCGGACGTGTCGAACATCTTCTTCTCCAAGATCCTCCAGGGCATCGAGGACGTCCTGTTCGAGGCCGGCTACGGCATGATCATCGGGAATCTCGACGGCTCTCCAGACAAGGAGGCGCATTTCGCGACCTTCCTCGCCACGGGCCATGTCGACGGCGCGATCCTGCTCAACGGGCACCTCATCGGCCAGGGCCGGGACGGGCGCGGCGCGCCCGCGCCGACCCACGTGCCCCTCGTGGCCCTGTGCGAGGCGATCCCCGGCGCCGGGATCCCGCTCGTGGAGGTGGACAACCGGGCCGCGGCCCGTGCCGCGACGCTGCACCTCGCCGAGCGGGGCCGCCGCCGGATCGCCCATCTCACGGGGCCTGCCGGCAACGTGCTCGAGCGCGAGCGCCGCGCCGGATACCGGGAGGGACTGGCCCAGGCGGGCCTGCCCTTCGATCCCGACCTCGTCGTCGAGGGCGACTACACGCTCGCCGCGGGCGCGGGCGCGGCGGACGGGTTCCTGCGTCGGGCGCCTCGCCCCGACGCGGTGTTCTGTTCGAACGACGAGATGGCGATCGGCCTCATGGGGGCGCTCGCCAGCGCCGGGGTCGACGTGCCCGGGGACGTCTCGGTGGTGGGCTTCGACGACATCGAGTTCGCTGCCATGGCGCGGCCGACCCTCACCACGGTGCACCAGCCCCGGCGCGAGCTCGGCCGCACCGGCGCCCGCATCCTCCTCGACCGCCTGGCCGGGCGCCCGGCGCCGGCGAGCGTGGTGCTCGGCACCCGCCTCGTCGAGCGCATGAGCGTGGCGAGCAAGGGGGGTTGAGCCTCACGGCGCGCACCCAACCGCTGCCATTCCGGGGCTCCGCGAAGCGGAGATCCCGGAACCCACGACCGGGCGCCGTCCGAAACCCGACCCCGTCTGGCTGCCTCACCCGGTCGTGGGTTCCGGGCTCAGCCCTGCGGGCTGCCCCGGAATGACGGAGTGGAGGGGGCTACTCCGCCGCTTCCGCCCTCGCGCGGCCGGCGAAATAGCGCTCGTTGATGGTGTCGAAGGCCTTCTGGAAGACGTTCTCGTGGACGTTTTTCTGCAGCTCCGGATCGTGCTCGGCGGTCGCGGCCCAGTCGGCGGTCCAGACCGCGAAGGTGCGGTCCGAATCCGTGACACGGTAGAGGCGCGGGCCCGCCACGTAGCCCGTCCAGGGCATGGGGCTCATCGTGATGCGGTAGGAGAACGAGCGGTCGAGGTCGCTCAAGGACAGGAGCTCCTCGTGCAGGCGCCCCTCGCCGAACAGGAAGTCGCGCACCCCCGACACCTTGTCGGAGCGCACGCCGCCGATCATGTGCATGCCGGTGATGTCGGGGTGCCAGCCGCCCATGCCGGCAAAATCCCGCATGACGGCCCAGACCTCGTCGACCGGCCCGTCGATCACGGACGAGCACCAGACCTTGTTGGGGCGGCCCGCCTTCCAGCGCTCGGCGCCGGCCGGCTTCTCCATGCCGGCCACATGGGCCTTGAGCGCCGTCCAGCCGGCCTGGAACACGGCGTTGGAGATGATCTCGACATATTTGCCCCGGTCCTCGGGCGCCTCGTCGAAAACGGCCTCCCACTCGGCGAAGGTGCGGTCGCCATTGGTGACGGGGAGAAGGCGGATCGTGGCGAGATAGTTCTCGACGGGGAAGGCGGGCTTCTCGAAATTGTAGGTGAAGCTGCGGTCCGCGTCCGAGAAGGAGAGCAGGCGCTCGCGGATATGCGTGCCGTCCTGGAGCGTGAAGCTTCTGACGCAGCCCACCACGTCCGCGTCGAGCCCCTCCTCGATCTCGCTCGCCGCGATGGCGGGGTGCCAGGTCGGCAGGCCGTTGAAGTCGCGGATGACGGACCAGACGGTCTCGACCGGCGCGTCGATGATCGCGCTCGCATAAGCCTTGGCCATGATGTCCTCCCGGTTCCCGATTAGAAGGTGAGCGCCTTGAACGCCCGGGTTTGGTCGCGGATGGCGGTCTCGGTGGGCAGGCGCTCCATGGAGCTCGCGCCGTAGAAGCCGTGGCACTCCCGGGCGTGCTTGAGCACGTAGGCGGCGTCCTCCGGGTTCGCGATCGGGCCGCCGTGGCACAGGATGATCACGTCCTCCCGCACGCGCTTGGCGGCGGCCGCCCACTGGTCCAGGCGCTCGACGCAGTCCGGCAGCGTCAGCGCCGTCTCGGCGCCGATGGAGCCCCCGGTGGTGAGGCCGAAATGGCACACCAGGATGTCGGCGCCCGCCTCCGCCATGGCGACCGCGTCGGCCTCGCAGAACACGTAAGGGGTGGTGAGCATGTCCTTGCCCGCGGCGAGGCGGATCATCTCCACCTCCAGCGCGTAGGACATGCCGGTCTCCTCCAGATTGGCCCGGAACACCCCGTCGATGAGGCCGACGGTGGGGAAGTTCTGGACGCCCGCGAAGCCGATGGTCTTGAGCTCGTCGAGGAAGCGGTCCATGACCACGAACGGGTCCGTGCCGTTCACGCCCGCGATGACGGGGGTGTGCTTCACGACCGGCTGCACCTCGCGGGCCATGTCCCGCACGATCTCGTTGGCGTTGCCGTAGGCCAGCAGCCCCGCGAGCGAGCCGCGCCCGGCCATGCGGTAGCGGCCGGAATTGTAGATCACGATGAGGTCGATGCCCCCGGCCTCCTCGCATTTCGCCGAGAGGCCCGTGCCGGCGCCGCCGCCGATGATGGGCACCCGCGCCTCGACCATGGCGCGGAACTTCTGCAAGAGGGCGGCGCGGCCGTGGCCGACCTGCCCCGGATCGACGCGTGCGGGCGCGTTCATCGCGCGATCTCCCTGAAGTGCTGGACCACCGCCGCCGCGAAGGCCGGGTCGTTGACGTTGTGGGGCAGCTCGACGAGCCGGCGGTTCTGCGTGACCTGGAGGGTCGCGCGGATGGCGGCGAACAGGGCCTCGTCGGCCTCCGGATCGTGGAAGGGCTTTCCGGGCGCGTCGATGGCCGAGACGCCGCCGAGCGGCAGGAGGAAGCGCACCGGGCCCTCGCAGAGGTTGAGCCGCGAGGAGATCCACTCGCCGACGGCCCGGTTCTCCTCGGGCGTGGTGCGCATGAGCGTCACCTGCGGATTGTGGACGTAGAGGTTGCGCCCATCGAACTGCGAGGGCACCGTCTCGCGCGCGCCGAAATTGACCATGTCGACCGCGCCGACCGAGCCCACATAGGGCAGCTTCGTGCGCGCCACGGCGCCGAAGCGGTCCTCGGTGCAGGGGAAGACGCCGCCGACCAGGAAATCGGGCACCTCGGTCGTGGTCACGTCGATGAGGCCGCGCACGAGCCCCGAATCGGCGAGCTTCTCCATGGACTGGCCGCCGGTGCCCGTCGCGTGGAAGACGAAGCAGTCGTACTCGCCCTCCAGCGCCTCGCGCAGCTGGGTCACGAGCGCGGTCGTCACGCCGAACATCGTCATGCCGATGGCGGGCTTGTCGGCGGCGCTCGCGGGCACCTGCCACTTCGCCATGCCGGCCGCCGCGTGCGCCGCGTTGCCGATGACCTTGCGGGTGATGGCGTTGATGCCGGCGACGTCCGCCACCGAGTACATCATGGCGATGTCGTTGGGCCCGACATAGGGCGCCGTGTTGCCGGACGCGACCGTCGAGACCATGAGCTTCGGGACCCCGATGGGCAGGGCCCGCATGGCCTGGGTCACCAGCGCCGTGTTGCCCGAGCCGCCGAGCCCTAACACCGCGCCGACGTCGATGCGACTCGTCATGAAGCGCGTCAGCGCCTCCGCCATGGCGCTCACCGCCGCGCCGCGGTCGTCACGGCCCAGCACCGCGTCGGCGCCCTCGGGATGGTGGCCCGCGACCTCGTTCGCCGGCACGTCGGCCGAGTTCGAGATCCCCTTGGTGCCCACATCCACCAGGACCGCCTGCACGCCGGCCGCCTGGATCAGGTTCTTGGCATAGACGAGCTCCTGCTCCTTCGTGTCGCAGGTGCCCACCACATAGACCTTAGGCATCTGGTCCTCCCTCCTTCAGTGCCCGCCCTGCGCGACGCCGAGATAGCGGTTCTGCGCCGCCTCGTCGGCGATGAGCGCGGCCGAATCCATCACGGTCGCGATGCGGCCGTTGACCATGATCGCCACCGTGTCGCAGACCGCGGTCGCCACCCCGAGCTTCTGCTCCACGAGGAGGAGCCCGATCCCCTCGCGCGGCAGCGCGCGCAGGACCTCGCACAGATGGTCGACGATC
>DASPJU010000197.1:0-7889 GCA_035628475.1 Salinarimonas sp.
GTCATGGCCTGGCGGCTCCCCCGGGGAGCGCGGGCCGGCGCGAAACCTCGCTCGGGAGGGTGACGTTCATGGGCGGACCTCCGTGCCTTGCGTAATCCCTCGCGCGGCGGGCGACAAGGAGCGCGAGCCCCGCGGCGCCGACCGGACTCGCGCTTCGCGTCCGCTGGGCCCATATAGCGCGCGACAGCCCCGCAGCGCGGATCCCGCCATGAGCGCCCTTGCCCGCCACCGCTTCCTGAAGATGAACGGCCTCGGCAACGAGATCGTCGTGGTGGACCTGCGCGGCTCCGGGACCCGCGTCCAGCCCCACGAGGCCCGCGCCATCGCGGCCGATCCGCGCTCGCGCTTCGACCAGCTCATGGCGATCCACGATCCCGCTCTCGAGGGCACGGACGCGTACCTTCGCATCTACAACACCGACGGCTCGGAATCGGGCGCCTGCGGCAACGGCACGCGCTGCGTCGCCTGGGCGATGATCGCGGATGGCGGGATGGGCGGATCGGGGGACCGGCTCACCCTCCAGACCAAGGCGGGCCTGCTCCCGGCCTGGCGGGAATCCGATCTCGTCTTCACGGTGGACATGGGGGCGCCCCGGCTCCGCTGGGACGAGATCCCGCTGGCGGAGGAGTTCCGCGACACCCGCATGATCGAGCTGCAGATCGGCCCCATCGACGCGCCGGTCCTGCACTCGCCCTCCGCCGTCAACATGGGCAACCCGCACGCGATCTTCTGGGTCGACGACGTCACGGCCCACGATCTCGCGCGCGTGGGCTCGCTTCTCGAGCACCACCCCGTCTTTCCCGAGCGCGCCAACATCTCGCTCGCCGAGGTGCGCGGGCGCGACCACATCGTGCTGCGGGTGTGGGAGCGGGGCGTGGGGCTGACCCAGGCCTGCGGCTCGGCCGCCTGCGCGGCGCTCGTGGCCGCGGCGCGCAAGAAGCTCACGGACCGCAAGGCCAAGGTCACCCTGCCCGGCGGCGACCTCCTCGTCGATTGGCGCGAGCGCGACGACCACGTGCTGATGACGGGCCCCGTGGAGCTCGAGTGGGAGGGCGTGTTCGCGCCCGAGCTCTTCGCGGGGGCGGCCTGATGAGCGTCGAGGTCGTCACCTTCGGCTGCCGGCTCAACATCTACGAGTCGGAAGCCATGGAGCGCCAGGCGCGCGAGGCGGGCCACCGCGACCTCGTGATCGTCAATACCTGCGCGGTCACGGCCGAGGCCTCCCGCCAGGCCCGGCAAGCGATCCGCCGCCTCAAGCGCGAGCGCCCGCAGGCCACGATCGTGGTGACGGGCTGCGCCGCCCAGATCGAGCCCGAGACCTTCGCCGGCATGCCCGAGGTGGGCCGGGTCGTGGGCAACCACGAGAAGATGCAGGCCGCCACATGGGCCGCGCTCGCCGCGCCCGAGGCCGGGCGGGTCCAGGTCGCCGACATCATGGGGGTGCGCGAGACGGCGCTCCACCTCGTCGACGGCATGCGCGGGCGCACCCGGGCCTTCGTCCAGGTCCAGAACGGCTGCGACCATCGCTGCACCTTCTGCATCATCCCGTACGGCCGCGGCCATTCCCGCTCGGCGCCCATGGGCGCGGTGGTGGAGCAGGTGCGCGCGCTCGTCGAGGCGGGCTCGCGGGAGGTGGTGCTCACGGGCGTCGACATGACGGGCTACGGGCGGGACCTCCCCGGCGCGCCGAGGCTGGGCGCGCTCGTCAAGGCGGTGCTCCGGCACGTGCCCGCGCTCGAGCGCCTGCGCCTGTCCTCGATCGACTCGGTGGAGGCGGACGCGGACCTCCTCGACGCCATCGCGACCGAGGCGCGGCTGATGCCGCATCTGCATCTCTCGCTCCAGGCCGGCGACGACCTCGTCCTCAAGCGCATGAAGCGCCGGCACGGGCGCGCCGACGCGATCCGGTTCTGCGCGCAGGTGCGCGCGCTTCGCCCCGACATCGTGCTCGGCGCCGACATCATCGCGGGCTTCCCGACGGAGGACGAGGCCATGTTCGCCCGCTCCCTCGACCTCGTCGAGGAATGCGGGCTCACCCATCTCCACGTCTTCCCCTTCTCGCCCCGCCCGGGCACGCCCGCCGCCCGCATGCCGCAGGTGCCGCGCGAGGTGGCCAAGGACCGCGCCCGCCGCCTGCGCGAGCGCGGCGCGGCGGCGCTCGCGCGCCACCTCGACGGGGAGGTCGGCGCGCGGCGGCGCGTGCTGGTGGAGAGGGGCGACGTGGGCCGCACGGAGGCGTTCACGCTCGTGCGCCTGGCGCCCGGCGCGCCCGCCGGCGAGATGCTGGACGTGACCATCGCCGGCCACGACGGCCGCGACCTCATCGCGGCCTGACGCGCTTCACCTCTCCCCGCCGGGCGGGGAGAGGGCTCCGGCTGCGGACCGGCAGCCGGAGCGAGCCCATAGGGCGAAGGTGAGGGGGTCTGGACACGATCGCTCGACCGTCCAAGCCCCTCACCCTCGCGCTGCCGCGCTCGCCATGAGGCCCGGCAAGGGGCCTCATGGCCCTCTCCCCGCATGGCGGGGAGAGGTGCGCATGCGTGGACAAGCCCCGAAAACTCGGGTATAGGCCGCCGCCTAAATCACAACAGGACGCCGAAATCCCGCGGGGGCCCAGGCCCGCGCAACGGCAGGAGCTTTGTCATGAACATCATCGAGCAGCTCGAGCGCGAGCAGATCGCCCGCCTCAACAAGACCATCCCGGATTTCGAGCCCGGCGACACGGTCATCGTGAACGTGAAGGTGAAGGAAGGCGAGCGCTCCCGCGTGCAGGCCTACGAGGGCGTCGTGATCGCCCGCTCGGGCGGCGGCCTCAACGAGAGCTTCACGGTCCGCAAGATCTCCTACGGCGAGGGCGTCGAGCGCGTCTTCCCGGTCTACTCGCCGATGATCGACTCGGTGAAGGTGGTGCGCCGCGGCAAGGTCCGCCGCGCCAAGCTCTATTACCTGCGCGATCGCCGCGGCAAGTCGGCCCGCATCGCCGAGCGCGCCGAGCGCTCCGGCAAGGTGAAGGGCGATTCCAACCGCGCCGCCGAGCCCGCCACCGCGGCGGAGTAGGTCGCTCGAGGCCCGTGGATGTCAGCGCGCCGGCCCTCGGGCCGGCGTTCTCGTATCAGGCCACCGGTCCCGGCGGGCGGCGCGTGCGCGGTTTAGCGTATTGCCGATCGTCCGCGCGCGCCTTTAATGAGGCGCATCCACGCCGGTCAGCGCAGAGGAAGGCCCCATGAAGCCCCGCACGCTCTACGACAAGATCTGGGACGACCACGTCGTCGACGTCCAGCCCGACGGGACCTGCCTTCTGTATATCGACCGCCACCTCGTCCACGAGGTGACCTCGCCCCAGGCCTTCGAGGGCCTGCGCACGGCCGGGCGCCGGGTGCGCGCGCCCCACAAGACGCTGGCGGTCGTCGACCACAACGTGCCGACCTCCGCCGACCGCCGCCAGGGCATCGCGGACCCCGAATCCGCGACCCAGGTCGAGACCCTGGCCGAGAACGCCCGCGAGTTCGGCGTCGAGTATTACGACGCGCTGGACGTGCGCCAGGGCATCGTCCACATCATCGGCCCGGAGCAGGGCTTCACGCTGCCCGGCACCACGATCGTGTGCGGCGACAGCCACACCTCGACCCACGGCGCCTTCGGGGCCCTGGCCCACGGCATCGGCACGTCCGAGGTCGAGCACGTGCTGGCCACCCAGACGCTGATCCAGTCCAAGGCGCGCAACATGCGCGTGACCGTCGACGGCCGGCTGCCGGCCGGCGTCACCGCCAAGGACGTCATCCTCGCCATCATCGGCGAGATCGGCACCGCGGGCGGCACGGGCCATGTCATCGAGTACGCGGGCGAGGCCATCCGCTCGCTGTCGATGGAAGGCCGGATGACGGTCTGCAACATGTCGATCGAGGGCGGCGCCCGCGCCGGGCTCATCGCCCCCGACGACAAGACCTTCGCCTACCTGAAGGACAGGCCCAAGGCGCCCAAGGGCGAGGCCTGGGAGGCGGCGCTCGCGTATTGGCGCACGCTCCACACCGACGAGGGCGCGCATTTCGACCGCGAGGTGCGCCTCGATGCCGCGAGCCTCCCTCCGATCGTGACCTGGGGCACGTCGCCCGAGGACGTGATCTCGGTCACCGGCGCGGTGCCCAACCCCGACGACATCGCCGACGAGAACAAGCGCCGCTCCAAGTGGCGCGCGCTCGAATACATGGCCCTGACCCCGGGCACCAGGATCACCGACATTGCGGTCAACCGCGTCTTCATCGGCTCGTGCACGAACGGGCGCATCGAGGACCTGCGGGCGGTGGCGAAGGTCGTCGAGGGCAAGCGGGTGCATGCGGACGTCAGCGCCATGATCGTGCCGGGCTCGGGGCTCGTGAAGATGCAGGCGGAGGCCGAGGGGCTCGACAAGATCCTGATCGCCGCCGGCTTCGACTGGCGCGAGCCGGGCTGCTCCATGTGCCTCGCCATGAACGCCGACCGGCTCTCGCCCGGCGAGCGCTGCGCTTCCACCTCGAACCGCAACTTCGAGGGCCGCCAGGGCTTCAAGGGCCGCACCCACCTGGTCTCGCCCGCCATGGCGGCGGCGGCGGCGGTGGCGGGCCGGTTCGTGGACATCCGCGAATGGGGCGCGCTGGCCGAGGCCGCGCAGTAGAAGGCGACGGCTCCCCTCTCCCGCACGGGCGAGGGGAGATGCGTCCTACTCCGCCGGCTGCAGCCGGTTCCCGCGCGGGGTCCCCAGCCGCGCCCAGCCGGGACGCTTGAACAGGGCCTCGGCGGGGGTGTGGCGGACGAGGCGCTCCAGGACCAGCGGCCCGAGCACGGCGGCGAGCGTGACGATCACCGAGACCCAGCCGATGTCGGGCACGATCCCCGTCTTGAGGAGCAGGGTGCGGGTCGCCGCCATGGGGATGAAGAAGGCGAGATAGACCGCGATGGAGCGCTCGCCCGCATAGGCGAGGGAGCGCCCGGCCAGGGTGCCGGCGATCAGGGCCGAGAAGGCCACGATCGCCATGGAGCCCAGCGCCCCCAGCGCGAGGCCGACGACGGGCAGCTCGGCGAAGGTGGCGAAGCCCGCCACCGGCGAGGGCGCGACCGCGAAGGCGCCGTTGACGAGCGCCCAGGCCAGGAGGCCCGCCACCGCGAGGCTCCGGGCCGCGAGCGCCGCCGCCGCGAGGCGGAAGATGTGCGGCGCCAGCAGCCAGCCGGCCACGAAATAGACGTAGCGCTCGCAGAACTGGTCGATCAGCGTCCATCCCGTGTGGATCGGCGCGATCTCGAGGGCGGCGGCGCCGGCGAGCAGCACCAGCGGCGAGACCCGGCGCAGCACCTTCGAGACCACCGAGAACACGGCCAGCATGTAGACGAACCACAGGGTCGAGTAGGGCTCGACCAGCGACCAGGCGAGATGGGTCATGAACCCGCCGGGCGTGCCCCCGGAGACCCCGCCGTAGCGGGCCGCCGACTGGATCACGAGCCACAGCAGGTAGAAATAGGCGAAGTGGACGATCCGCTTGTCGGCGTAGGAGCGCCAGTCGCGGTCGATGACGCGGGCGAGGAAGAGCCCCGAGATCAGGAAGAAATCGGGCATCCGGAAGGGCTTGGCGAAGGCCACCACCCCATGGAGGAAGCCCTCCCCGCCGAAGGCCTCGCCGACCCCCAAGGTCGCGTGCATCATCACCACGAGAACGATGCAGACTCCCTTGGCCGTATCGACCCAGGCGATCCGTTCCGCGTCAAGCCGTCCCGCTGCCATGGCTCCCACCCTGCTCGGCCGTGCCGTTCCGGGACGGGATCGACGCGATCCGGGCCGGAACGAACCCTTCTAGCCGGCGAGGCGCAACGGACATGCCAAGAATTTAGGTCAACTTGTCCGGATCGGGCGATCCACGGCCCCCTCTCCGCCTCCCCTATGCCGAGGAGGGAGGGTCGGAGCGCGACGCTCCGGGCTTGGCCTATTCCGTCCCGCCCTCCGGGCCGGGCCGGGCGGGCTCGAACAGGTCGTCGGGGGCCTCGACCACCACGCGGCCGCCGGGAATGTCGACGAGGGGCACGAAGGCCTTGGTGAAGGGCAGGAGCGCGGTGGGGCCGCGGGGCGGGCGGATCTCGAGGAGGTCGCCGCCGCCGTAATTGGGCACGTCGGCGACGGTGCCGATGCGCGCTCCGGAGGCCGTCTCGACGGCGAGCCCCACGAGATCGGCGGCGAGGAACTCGTCCTCGTCGTCGGGCGGGGGCAGGCGGTCGCGGGGCACGAGGAGGCGGCGCCGGTTGAGCGCTTCCGCCGCCTCGCGGCTCGTCACGCCGGCCACGCGGGCCAGCACCATGTCGGGCGTGCCGGCCACCGCGCGCACGGCCTCCAGCGCGACGGAGCGGCCGTCCTCGAGCAGGAGAGGGCCGTACCCGCCGATCGCGACGGGGTCCGCCGTGAAGGACTTGATCCGGACCTCGCCCTTGAGGCCGTGGGCGCGCCCGATCTCGCCCAGCGGCACGAGGCCCTCGGGCAGCGGTGCGGCGAGGGCGGGCGGCGCCGGGCCTGCGTCCCGGCGGGCCGGAATGCGGGGGCGCCGCGCCACGGGGTTACGCCGCCTCGCCGGTCTCGCCGGCGGCCTTGGCGCGCTCGGCGGCGCGCTCCTGCGCCTTCTTGCCGGGCTGGGCCTTCTGCGGGTTGCTGCGGGCCGGGCGCTTGGCCAGCCCCGCGGCGTCGAGGAAGCGCAGGACGCGGTCGGTGGGCTGGGCGCCCTTGGCGAGCCAGGCCTGGATCTTGTCGGTCTCGAGCTGGACGCGGGCCGGATCGTCCTTCGGCTTCATCGGGTCGTAGGTGCCGACCTTGTCGATGAAGCGGCCGTCACGGGGCGAGCGGGCGTCGGCGACGACGATGCGGTAATAGGGGCGCTTCTTGGCGCCGCCGCGGGTGAGGCGGATCTTCAGGGACATGGGTCTTCTCCGTTGGTCGTCTGGTCGTTGGTCGATGTCATTCCGGGGCTCGGCGCAGCCGAGAGCCAGGACCTCACGACGGGGCGGGACCGCGTGCCGGGCGAACCCCGCCGTCGCGGCCAGTCGTGGGTTCCGGGTTCAGCCCCTTGGGCTGCCCCGGAATGACGGGTTGGCATTCACTTCTTCTTCCCCCCGAACGGGAAGCCGCCCGGAAGTCCCGGGATCTTCGGCCCGCCCAGGCCCGGCAATCCCGACTTGCCCGGACCGCCGAAACCCGGCGGCAGGGAGGGCAGGCCGCCGCCGGGCATCCCGCCGGCGCCCCCGAGCTTCTTCTGCATCTCGGCGAGCATCTCAGGGCTGGGCTGGGGCATGCCGCCCCCCATCCCGAACATGCCGCCGAGCGCGCCCGCCAGGCCGCCCCGGCCCTTAGCCCCGCCCATCATCTTCATGACGTCGGCCATCTGGCGGTGCATCTTGATGAGCTTGTTGATCTCCTCGGGCTTCGTGCCCGACCCCGCCGCGATGCGCTTCTTGCGGGAGTTCTTGAGGACGTCCGGGTTGCGGCGCTCCTCGGCCGTCATCGAGTTGATGATCGCGATCTGGCGCTTGATGACCCGGTCGTCGATGTTGGCCCCGGCGAGCTGCTTCTTCATGTTGGCCACGCCCGGCAGCATGCCCAGCACGCCGCCGATGCCGCCGATCTTCTCCATCTGGCCGAGCTGGTCGCGCAGGTCGTTCAGGTCGAACTTCCCCTTGCGCATCCGCTCGGCGATGGCCTGGGCCTTCTCGGCGTCGATGGTCTCGGCCGCCCGCTCGACCAGCGAGACGATGTCGCCCATGCCGAGGATGCGGTTGGCGACGCGGCCGGGATGGAACTCGTCCAGCGCGTCGATCTTCTCGCCAGTGCCGACCAGCGTGATGGGCTTGCCGGTGACGGCGCGCATCGACAGCGCCGCGCC
>DASPJU010000198.1:0-3562 GCA_035628475.1 Salinarimonas sp.
TCGGCCTCGTCCTGATCGGGCTGGTGCTCGCCGTGAACGCGCTGGCCGCGACCTTGAGGGCCCATGCCATGAGGGCCTACGGGTGAGCCCCGTCCTGCCCATCGTCCTCGATCGCCTGACCCTGCGGCTCGGCGGCGCGCCGGTGCTCGACGGGCTCACCGCCACCATCGCGGCGCCCGGGGTCACGGCGATCGTCGGCCCCAACGGGGCGGGCAAGAGCGTGACGCTCCGGGTCATCGACGGGCTCCTGCGCCCGGACGCGGGCGCGGTCCGCTTCCGCGGCGGGGAGGGGGCGCGCCGCGCCCTCGTGTTCCAGAAGCCCGCGCTCATCCGCGCCAGCGTGCGCGACAACGTGGCGCTCGCGCTCGTGCCCTTGGGCCTGCCGCGCGCCGTCGCGGCGGCGCGGGTCGAGGCGGCGCTGGAGCGGGTGGGGCTCGCGGGCAGGGCGGGCGACGCGGCCCGCAAGCTCTCCGGCGGCGAGGCGCAGCGGCTGGCCTTCGCCCGCGCCATCGTCACGGGGCCCGACCTGCTCCTTCTCGACGAGCCCACCGCGAGCCTCGATCCCGGCGCCACCGAGGCGATCGAGGGGCTGATCGCCGGCCTCGCGCGTGCGGGCACCAAGGTGATCCTCGTCTCGCACCATCTCGGCCAGGTGGCGCGCCTCGCGGGCGACGTCCTCGTCCTCGCCGGCGGCCGCGCCGTCGAGCACGGGCCCGCCCGGACCGTGCTGGCCGATCCGCGCACGCCCGAGGCCCGGGCCTATCTCGGGGGAGAACTGCCATGGACCGCCTTCGCCGCCGCCTCCTGACGCTCGCCGCCGCCCTTCTCCTAGCCCCGCGCCCCGCGCTCGCGGGGGAGCGCTCCATCACGGTCGCCTCCACGACCTCGACCGAGCAGTCGGGCCTGTTCGGCCACCTCCTGCCCGCCTTCACGACGGCGACCGGCATCGCCGTGCGGGTGGTGGCGGTGGGCACGGGCCAGGCCCTCGACATCGGCCGGCGCGGCGACGCGGACGTGGTCTTCGTCCACGACCGCGCCGCGGAGGACAGGTTCGTCGCCGAGGGCTTCGCCACGGCGCGCCGGGACGTGATGTTCAACGACTTCGTGATCGTCGGCCCCAGGGGCGACCCGGCGGGAGCGGCGGGCAAGGACGGGGTCGAGGCCCTGCGCCGCATCGCGGCCGCGGGGGCGCCGTTCATCTCCCGGGGCGACAAGTCGGGCACGCACGCGGCGGAGCTGCGCACCTGGAGGGAAGCGGGTCTCGAGCCGAAGGGCGGCTGGTATCGCGAGATCGGCGGGGGCATGGGCCCGGCCCTCAACACGGCCTCGGCCCAGAATGCCTATGTGCTGGCCGACCGTGGCACCTGGCTCTCGTTCAAGAACCGGGGCGACCTCGCCGTTCTGGTCGAGGGCGACCGCCGGCTGTTCAACCCCTATGGCGTCATGCCCGTGAACCCCGCCCGGCATCCGCACGTGAAGGCGAGGGACGCCCAGGCCTTCGTGGATTGGCTCGTCTCGCCGGAGGGTCAGCGGACCATCGGCGAGTACAGGATCGGCGGCGAGCCCCTGTTCTTTCCCGACGCCGCGGGCGGACGGTCTTGAGGCCGTGGCTGTCCCGCCCCGGCGAGGCGTGTAGGATGGCTCCGGCGCCGCCCGGCGGCGCGCCGCCGGGGGAATGGGATGACGACTGCTCGCACATCGTGACTCGCGCCGCTCGCGCTGGCCCTCGCCCTCGCGGGGCCCGCCCGGGCCGCGGAGCTCGCCACGGAGCTTGCCGGGCGCTCGCTGTCCTGCGGCGTCGGCCAGGCCTTCTACATGGCGCCGGACCTGTCGGCCGTCACGGTCCTGGCCTCCGCCGAGGGGCCCTTTCCCGTGGACGAGCGGCAGGTGCCGCTGCCCCTCGAGAGACGAAGCGCGACGGCCCTCGCCTTTGCCGCGACCATGGCGGACGGGCGCCACGTCTATCGCCTGGAGCGCTCGAAGGGCGCCATCGTGCTGCGGGTGGACGGCGACGAGGCGGGCGACGATTGCCACGTCGAGCAGGGCCGGGCGGCCTTCGTCGTGACCCGCTTCGACATGATCCGCGAGGGCCTGTGCGGCAACGACCCGCGCGCGTCCTGCATCGCGGCCCTGCGGCGCGCCTGCGGCTCCGAGCCGACGCCCGCCTGCTACGCCAAGGTGAAGGCGAGCAGGCCGCCCGGCGCGGCCGGGTGACGT
This sequence comes from Salinarimonas sp., assembly GCA_035628475.1. Lineage (GTDB taxonomy): Bacteria > Pseudomonadota > Alphaproteobacteria > Rhizobiales > Beijerinckiaceae > Salinarimonas_A. The sequence continues at coordinate 2,218 of DASPJU010000198.1, forward strand.
GCCGCCGCGCCCCGGCGCGCGGAGGGCGCGGCATAGGAGCCGAGGGTCCCCGCCCGAGCCGAGATAGCCATGCGCTCCCTTGCGTCCCGAGCCGCCGCCCCGTGGCGGCGGCGCTCAGGGGCTCTCTACGGGCGCCGCCACGCCGCCCACGTCCGCGAGCTCCAGGCGGATCTCGCAGACCAGGCCGTCGGGGGCGAAGGTCGTCGTCACGCCGCCCCCGGGCTCCGTCGCGAGAACGCGCTCGAGGAGCCGCGTCCCGAAGCCCCGGCGGCGGGGCGGCTCGACGGGCGGGCCGCCCCGCTCGGCCCAGCGCAGGCGCAGGGTCGGCCGCCCCGTCCCGCCCTCGCGGGTCGCGGCCCAGGCCACCGCCACGCCGCCACCGTCCCGGGAGAGGGAGCCGTATTTCGCGGCGTTGGTCGCGAGCTCGTGCAGGGCCATGGCGAGGGCGAGGGCCACGCGGGGCTCGAGGCGCACGGGCGGGCCGCTCGCGGCGATGCGACGGCGGTCGCCCGGATCGTAGGGCTCGGCGAGCTGGCGCACGAGATCGTCCAGCGACACGCCCTCCCAGCTCTCGCGGGTGAGGAGGTCGTGGGCCCGGGCCAGGTTGGCGATCCGGTCCGTGAAGGCCTTGGCGGCAGCGTGCTCGACCTCGTGGCCGCGCAGGGTCTGGGCCGCGAGGGACTGGACGATGGCGAGCGTGTTCTTGACCCGGTGGTTGAGCTCGTTGACGAGGAGGCGGCGCTCCTCGTCGGCGCGCTTGCGCTCGGTGATGTCCACCGCGATCGAGACCGCCCCCACGATGGCGTCCGCCTCGTCGCGCAGGGCCCGGGCACTGATCAGGAGGATGCGGTCCGGGCCGCCGGGCACCCGCAGGGCATATTCCTCGCCCACGAGCTCGTCGCCGCGTAGCGCCCGCTGCAGGGGAAGCTGGTCGCGCGGCGCCGGCCGCCCGTCCCGCAGGAACAGGGTTTGGTCCGCGGCGTCGTCGGGCCCGGGCGAGACCGGATCGGGCGCGCCCGTCAGGGTCGCGGCGTAGCGGTTCCGGGCGACGCGGCGCACCTGCGGGTCGTAGCTGAACCAGACCCCGGCCGGGACGGTGTCGAGCACGATCTCGAGCTCGCGCGTACGGGCCTGCAGCGCCCCTTCCGCGCATTTCTGGCCCGTCACGTCGAGGAAGGCGCCGGTGAGCTTGACGGGGCGGCCCCTACGGTCGCGCACCACGAGGCCGCGGTGCCAGATCCAGATCCAGTCGCCCGAGGCGTGCCGGATCCGGTAGTGCCGGTCGACCCGCTCCTCCTCCCCCGCGACCGCGGCCTCGACGGCGCGCAGGAACCCCTCCCGGTCA
>DASPJU010000199.1:0-3805 GCA_035628475.1 Salinarimonas sp.
AAGAGAGGAGCCGGCCGAGCGTTGTCGGCAGACGGTGACAGACGATCGCCGCGACGTGCATGGCCGTCGCGACGGCAACCGGGCGAGGGCCGCACGCCGGCTAAGCGCCTGCCGCAACAGGGCATGCGCGCCGTCCGTCCACATCTTGTCCACAGGGGCGCGACGTTTTGTCGCGCCCCTGCTTGGGAAGGAGGGGCCGGCTTAGCCCTGCATCGGGATGCCGGCGGTCTTGATGATGTCGCTCCAGGTGCGCTGCTCGGCGGCGTGGTAGGGCCGGAAGGCTGAGGGATCGCGCACGTTGAGGGTGAAGCCGAGCTTCACGATCGCGTCGCGCACGGCGGGCTTGTTGAGCGCCGCGACGATCTCGCCCGAGAGCTTGTCGAGCACGGGCTGCGGCACGCCCGCGGGGGCGAAGAAGGCGGCCCAGGACTCGGCGTCCGCGTCCGTGATCCCCTGCTCGCGCAGGGTCGGCACGTCGGGGAGCAGGGGGTTGCGCCTGGGGCTCGCGATCGCGATGGCCCGGATCTGCCCGCCCTGGATCTGGCCCAGCACGGAGGGGAGGGTGGAGTTCGAGACGTCGACGCGTCCCGCCACGAGGTCCTGCACCAGGGGCGCGGCGCCGCGATAGGGCACGTGGGTCATCTTGATGCCCGTGCGGGCCATGAACAGCTCGGTGGAGAGGTGCGAGCCCGAGCCGATGCCCGTCGAGCCGTAGTTCAGCTTGCCCGGGTCCCGCTTGGCGAGCGCGACGAGGTCGGTGATCGACTTCGCGGCGAGCTCGTTGGGAACCACGAAGACGTGCTCGAACGCCCCGGCCCCCGCCAGCGGATAGAAGTCCTTCACGGCGTCGTAGCCCGGGTCCTTCATCAGGAACATGTTGTTCCCGTGGGTCTGGTTGTTGCCGAAGGTGATGACGTGGCCGTCCGGGTCGCTTTTCGCGACCGCGCGGGTGCCCACCGCCCCGGACGCGCCGGCGACGTTCTCCACCACCACGTTCTGCCCCAGCGTTCCCGACAGCTCGCCGGCGACGAGGCGCGCGATGGCGTCGGTCGGCCCGCCCGCCGGATAGGCCACGACCATGCGCATCGGCCGCGACGGGAAGCCCTGCGCGCGGGCGAGCGTGGGCGCGAGGGCGGCGCCGGCCACGAGGCCGAGCGCGGAGCGGCGGGTGATCGTCATGGGGTTCCTCCGGGAGGGATCGTCGGCGCCTGATTGGCTGTCGGCGCCGCTGCGGCGAGGGCCGGGCGCACTCAACCGTGGCATCCCGGGGCCGTCAAGCACCCGGGGCGCCGGATCGGTTCCCCAGGCCGGAACCCCGCCCTCGGAGAGGCGTTCCCCGAGCATGTCCTGAGGCCGGCGCGCCACGCCCGCGGCGGCGCCCCAGACCGCCGGGAACGATCCCCGTGCTGCCCCGTTGCTCCCACACCTGCGAGCACGCTCTCGCAGCCAACCGGGAGGTAATTCAATGAGGTATGGGCTTCTCACCACGGTGGCCGCAGCCACCTTGACGCTCACGGTCGCGGCTTTCGCCCAGGGCGCGGGCGGCGGTGGCGGCGGCGGTTCGTCGGGCGGCTCGGGCGGCGGCGCGGCCGGCGGCTCCAGCATGGGCGCGAGCGGCACCACGTCCGGCGGCACCAGCGGCGCGGCGGGCGGCGGAGCGGGCTCCTCGGGCTCGACCATGGGCACGTCCGGCTCCAGCGCCGGCAGCGCCACGGGCGGCGCCTCCGGCTCGGCGGGCTCCACGCAGGGCTCCGGTTCCGGCTCCGCGGGCACGGCCGCCGGCTCCGGCCAGGGCTCGGGCGCGGCCGGCTCGACGGCGGGCTCCGGCCAGAACTCCGGCTCGCGCTCCGGCACGGCCCAGCAGGGCACCACCGGCACGCAGCAGGGCGGCGCGCAGCAGGGCGGAACGGCCCAGCAGGGCGGCACCACCCAGCAGGGCGGCACGCAGCAGGGCGGCACGGCGTCGGGCAACACGAGCACCAGCACGGGCTCGGTCTCGCAGACCAACATCACGAGCGAGCAGCGCACGCAGATCTCGCAGAGCTTCACGAGCGTGAACGTCCCCACCGCGAGCGTGAACATCACGTCGGTGTCGGTCGGCACGGTGCTGCCCGAGACCGTGACCTTCGTCGACGTGCCCGCGTCGATCGTGCGCATCGTCCCGGCCTGGCGCTCCTACAAGGTCGTCAAGGTTCGCGACCGGATCGTGGTCGTCGACCCGTCGACCCGCCGGATCGTCTACGTGATCGAGGGCTGACGCACGACTCCCTCGGGCGGCCGCGCGGCGGCCGCCCGATCGCGACGGCCCCGCGCGAGCGGGGCCGTTCTGCTTTGGGCGAGGCCGTCCGGCCTCAGCAGCGATGGGGCGCGCTCTGGTGCCCGGCGGGCCGTGACGGGTCCCAGACCCGGCACTCGCCCGGCGGCGGCAGGTGCCCGCGCGGGATGCCGCCCTCGCGGGACGCCCGGCGCGGCTCGCGGCGAGGCCGCCCGTCGGCCAAGCCCGGCACGCCGCCCCGATCGTACGACCGCTCGTAGCCGCCGCGCTCGCGGCCCTTGCCGCTCTCGTCCTTGCCGGGATCCGCGCTCGCGGGACCCGACGCGAGCGCGGCGAGCGCGAGAGCCATCGTCATCGCTCGAACCATCGGTTCCTCTCCTCCGTCCTGCGGGCGCCAACGCGGCGGAGCGGGGCAAGGTTCGGCAGGGGCCGCCTTGGGCCACCTTCCGCCTTGGGCCACCTTCCGGCTTGCCCTGACCCGAGGCCCGCACTACGGTCCGCGCCGCCCGGCGGCGACCCCCGTCGCGGCTCCCGGAGGATCTCAGACGTGGCCTTCCTGTCCGACGCCCTGTCCCGCATCAAGCCGTCCGCCACCATCGTCATCACCCAGAAGGCGCGCGACCTGAAGGCGAAGGGCCGGGACGTCATCAGCCTCTCGGTGGGCGAGCCCGACTTCGACACCCCCGACACCATCAAGGAGGCGGCCATCGCCGCCATCCGCCGCGGCGAGACGAAGTACCCGCCCGTCTCCGGCATCGTCCCCCTGCGCGAGGCGATCGCGCGCAAGTTCAAGCGCGAGAACGGCCTCGACTACAAGCCTTCGCAGACCATCGTCGGCACCGGCGGCAAGCAGGTGATCTACAACGCGCTGCTCGCCACCCTGAACCCGGGCGACGAGGTGGTCGTCCCGCGCCCCTATTGGGTGTCCTATCCCGAGATGGTGGGCCTGTGCGGCGGCACGCCCGTCTTCGTCGACACCACGATGGAGAAGGGCTTCAAGCTCCAGCCGGAGGACCTGGAGCGGGCCATCACCCCGCGCACCAAGTGGATCCTCCTCAACTCGCCCTCGAACCCGTCGGGGGCCGCCTATACGCGGGCCGAGCTCAAGGCCGTCACCGACGTGCTGATGCGCCATCCCCATGTCTGGGTGCTCACCGACGACATGTACGAGCACCTCACCTATGGCGACTTCGAGTTCGTGACCCCGGCCCAGGTCGAGCCCGGCCTCTACGACCGCACCCTCACCATGAACGGGGTCTCCAAGGCCTATGCCATGACGGGCTGGCGCATCGGCTACGCGGCGGGCCCCGAGACCCTCATCAAGGCCATGGACTTCGTCCAGGGCCAGCAGACCTCCGGGGCCACCACCATCGCCCAATGGGCGGCGGTCGAGGCGCTGGACGGGCCGCAGGACCACCTCAAGGTGTTCCGCCGCGCATTCGAGGAGCGGCGCGACCTCGTGGTCTCCATGCTCAACCAGACCAAGGGCCTCAAGTGCCCCATGCCGGAGGGCGCCTTCTACGTCTATCC
>DASPJU010000200.1:0-2062 GCA_035628475.1 Salinarimonas sp.
AGCTCGAGGGTCACCGGCCGAAGCCCCGGGAGGCCCGCGAGCCGCGCCGGGTCGCGGGAGGTGCCCCAGACGGCGACGCCCTCCGCCAGCAGCATCTCGGCGAACGCCCGGCCCAGCCCCGTGCTTGCGCCGGTGACGAACGCGCTGCGGTGGCGGGAGGAGAGCGGCGGGCTCATCGCGTCAATTGACGCTGCGGAACGCCAGGCAGACGTTCGCCCCGCCGAAGCCGCTGCTGTTGCTCAGCACGACGTTCGGCCGGTGCGGGAGGGTGGCGCGGATGATGTTCAGGCCCTCGCATGCCGGGTCGAGCCGCGTGATGTGCGCCGACCCCGGCATGAAGCCCTCGCGGATGGCGAGCGCACAGAAGGCCGCCTCCATCGCGCCCGCGAGCGAGAGGCCGTGACCGGTCAGCGCCTTGGTGCTGCTCACGGCCGGCCGGGTCGGCGAGTTGCCGAAGATCATCTTGAGCGCGCGCGCCTCGGAGATGTCCCCGATGGGCGTGGAGGTCGCGTGCGCGTTGACGTAGTCGACCGCCTCCGGCCCGAGATCCGCGTTCCGCAGCGCCTGCTCGATCGCGGAGCGCAGGCCCGCGCCATCCGGATGCGAGATCGCCACGTTGTAGCCGTCCGAGGCCTGGCCCCACCCGGCCACCTCGCAGTAGGTCCGCGCCTTCCGCCGCTCGACCTCCTCCTCCGCCTCGAGCAGCACGACGGTCGCCCCGCCCGTGCCGACGAAGCCGTCGCGCCCCACGTCGAACGGCCGGGAGGCGATCGAGGGGTCGGACTGCACGGAGAGGGCGCGCATGCCCGCAAACGGCAGGATGCTCTCGACGTTGCCGTCCTCCGCCCCGACCACGAACATCCGGTTCTGGCGGCCCAGCACGATCTCGTCGTAGGCGAAGCCCAAGGCGTGGGCCGACGATGCGCACGCCGACGAGAACCCGGTCGACGCCCCCTTGATCTTGAAATGCGACACCAGGTTGAAGTTCACCGTCCCCGAGATGGACGCGACGATGCCGAGCGGCTGGCAGCGCATGACGCCCTGCCGCCGCATCTTCTCGAGGTAATGGCCGAGCAGGAAAGGCGAGCCGCCCGACGCAGCGTAGAGACCGGTGCCCGGGTTCGAGATATCGGCCTCCGTCAGCCGGGCGTCCTCGATGGCCTGGAGCATCGCGCAATAGGAATAGACGCCGTGCGGCGCCATTCCCCGCAGGATTTCCCGCTTGATGCGGTAGCGGGCGGGAATGATCCAGTCCTCCGCGTCGGTCGAGTCCGTCTGGAAATCCCGGATGGGCGCGGCGACCTTCACCGGCACGTCGGGACGCTGGAAAGGCGGATAGAGCAGCATCCCGTGACGCAGGTCCCGCAGGCTTTCCATCACGGTCGCGGCGTCGTTGCCGATGCTCGTGATGAAGCCGAGGCCGGTGACGTAGACTTTTCGCATGGTCAGGGGACCGCGACGTTCCCGCGGGCGGTCCGCCGGGGACCGCCGCGCATCAAAGCGGTTCCGGTCTCCCGGTCAACCGCCACGGGACGGCTCAAGCGTTCACCGCGGCGCGCTCCGTGGCGCCGTTCGCGGTCGCCGCCGGGGTTTCGGGCTGCGGGAGGGGCTTCGCGACCTCGTCGACCAGCGCGAAAGTGAGCGTGATCTCCTCGGCCAGCGCCGCCTTTTCCTGACCCACGCGGATCTGGCCCTCGAACGTCGCGAGCGGCTGCTTCAGGCGCTTCGGCTTGATCGAGAGCGTCAGCACCTCGCCCGGCCGGCATACGCGGTGGCAACGCACGCCCTCGCAAGAGGTGAAGAAGATCGTCTTGGGGTCGACCACCTTGCCCTGCTCGCCCACCTGCCCCTCGAGCAGGAACAGCACGGCCAGCTGGCCGAGCGCCTCGAGCATGATCGACGCCGGCAGCACCGGGTTGTCCTTGAAATGGCCCTGCAGGAAGAACTCCTGGCCGCTGATCTTGTACTTCGCGTTCGCGCCGTGCGCGTTCACCGACGCCTCGCTCAGAAACAGGAAGGGCGGCTGGATCGGCATCACCGAGACAATCTGCTCGATCGGGAG
>DASPJU010000201.1:0-2750 GCA_035628475.1 Salinarimonas sp.
GCCATGGCGACCGCGGCGGGCGTCGCGGGCGGCATGATGCTGGGCTCGGTGCTGTCGAACGCCTTCGGCGGCGGCGCGGCCGGGGCCGCGCAGGCGGCGGGGCTCGGCGGCCTTGACGGGGCTGCTGGCGGCGACGCCGCCGGCGGGGCAAGCGACTTCGGCGGAGCGCTCCACGGCAGCGGCGGCGACGCCGGCGCGGGCGACTTCGGCGGCGGCGCGGAGGACTTCGGCGGCGGAGCCGACGATTTCGGCGACGGCGGTGGAGACGACTGGGCCTGATCGCCCCGACGTCGCGCCTGCGAGCGCCCGCCCCGCGAGGGGCGGGCGTTGTCGTTCGAGGGGCGTCGCGCGGGTCAGATCACCAGGACCCGCGCCCCCACCCGGGTGCGGTTGTAGAGGTCGACGACGTCGTCGTTGGTCATGCGGATGCAGCCCGACGACACCGCCTGCCCGATCGTCCAGGGCTCGTTGGTGCCGTGGATCCGGTAGAGGGACGAGCCGAGATAGAGAGCCCGGGCCCCCAGCGGGTTGTCGGGGCCGCCGGGCATGTGGCGCGGCAGGTCGGGGCGGCGCTTGAGCATCTGGTCGGGCGGGCGCCAATCCGGCCATTCCCGCTTCATGGTCACGCTCTTCATCCCCGCCCATTCGAAGCCCGGGCGGCCCACGCCGATTCCGTAGCGCAGGGCCTTGCCGCCCGGCTGGACGAGGAAGAGGAAGCGGTTGGGCGTGTCGACCACGATCGTGCCGGGGGCGTGCGGGCCGTCATAGGCGACCGTCTGGCGCCGGAACTGCGGCTCGACCTCCCGCAGCATGCGATGGGGCCCGGGATCCTCCGGCAGGGCCGCGACCCGTGGCGGGAGGCGCACGGGAGCGACCACGGCCGGGACGCGGGGCGCGTTGTAGGCCCGCGCCGCCGGGGTCGGGTCGCGCCCGGTCACGAGCAGCTCGATGAAGCCCCCGCCATAGCCGCCCAGGGCGGCGCGCTGGGTGCTTCCGGTGACGGGGGGCTCGTTGACGGCGACCTGGGCCGCGGCGCCGGTGGCGGCGCCGGCCAGGAGAAGGCTCAGGAGGAGGGGTCGAGACATGATGTGGGACGCTCGTGACGCTGGCGGAGCCTCGGCACGGCGGGCCGGGGCGACGCCTCAAGGTCGAGGGATCGCCTTCAGCAAGTCTTGACCGCGCGGCCCGGAATGGCTCCCGCCGGGGTGAATCTCCCGCGATGGTTAGCGCGGGCCCTGGATTCATCATGAGCGAAGCGTGAATCCCCGGCGCGGCTCGTCCCGGGCCGCGCCACGTTCATGATATCGCAAGCAATTCGCGCCAAGGTCGAGCGATCCTCCACCGGCGACCCCTCCTCTCCATGGCACCCGTGCAGAAGCGCTTCCGGATCGAGCAGACCCTCAGCCCGGCGCCCGTCCCGGATGGGCCCGTCGCGGTCGCGGGTCCCTCGCCGCAGCTGGAGGCGAACCTCTCCGAGATCCTGTCGACCGTGCAGGATCTCCGGCGCTTCCTCGATCCGGCCCAGAAGCTCGCCACCGACGTCATCGACGCCTACCGCTCCGAGATCGCCCAGGTCTACCAGCTACGCTCCGAGCTCGACGCCATGAAGGAGGCGATCGCCTCCACCAAGCGCGAGATCGCCTCGCTCTACCGCTCCGACACCGAGGGCAAGGGCATGCGCCGCGTGGCGGGCGAGCTCGACGCCGTGGTGGGCGCCACCGAGCAGGCCACGACCACCATCCTCTCGGGCCTCGAGGAGATCGAGAACCACGCCCAGATGCTGCGGGCCGTGGGCGCGGATTCGGGCGCCAACGACCATGTGGGCCAGATCCTCGACCGCATCGTCTCGATGTACGAGGCCTGCAACTTCCAGGACCTGACGGGCCAGCGCATCGGCAAGATCGTCAACGTGCTGAAGTTCGTCGAGGAGCGCCTCGACAAGATGATCGGCGTCTGGGGCGGCCTCGACGCTTTCAAGGAGCTCATCCAGGAGCCCGGCGGCCCCAAGGCGGACGACGAGGCCTCCCTCCTCAACGGGCCGAAGCTCGAGGAGGATGTCGGCCACGTCGACCAGACCGACATCGACGCCCTGTTCGACTAGGCTCCGTTCGTGCACCGCCAAATGATCGCCTCGACCGTGCGCCTCAGGTCAGACGGGAGCACCTTCGCGTGCGGGCGGCAGGCCTCGATTAGGGGCTCCAACTCCGCCCACTGCGTGTCCGTCAGCATCCTACCCCTCCGGCTCCAACCGGAGGACAACGCCGTCAGGCGCTAACAGGCCTTAGAGCCTGTCGGGCGGTTCCCAGGATCGCCTGACGGCCTCCAGGTTGTTCCGTCGTACGTCCCTACGGGAACCGGCATCCACTCCTCCGCGACATTTCCCGAGGCGGAGCGCAAGCTCTCGCCGGGCGGCCCATCCAGAGTTCCTGAATGGATCGGACCACGATCCAAGCAGAGTTGCTGGATGAGACCTGCATCCGGCGGCCCGCCCGGCAGAGTTCCTCGATTTTCTCCAGCGTTCGTCTTTACCCCGGGCACGTTTCCTCTATCTGCGGGTTGAACCACCGAGGAAGAGGAGATCCCATGGACGCCGCCGTCGACCGTCGCCCACCATCCGCCTTGCGCCGGCTCCTCAAGAGCGAGGCGGGAGGCGGCATCGTGCTCATGGTGGTGGCCGCGCTCGCCCTCGTGGTCGCGAACTCGCCCGCCGCCCCCGCCTATTTCGGCGGGCTCAAGACCTATGTCGGCGG
>DASPJU010000202.1:0-4914 GCA_035628475.1 Salinarimonas sp.
GATACGTAGATTAGGTGCATTTCGTTTTTGCGGGTTTTGCAGGCAAGAAAGAGAGCCGACGAGCGGACTCGAACCGCTGACCTGCTCCAGCTACGAGTGATAATTCAGGCGTTGCAGGGATTTGCGCAGTGATGCAAAACCTGCATAGATAAGCCGCTTACTTTTCTCTTCCTGCCCTGTGTTGCACTATGTTGCGTTCCCGGTGGTGTCAGAGTGGTGTCAACTGGTATCCTGCTGATGGTTCGCAATTGATGATTCTAAACACGCCTATTCACCCTTTAGAGGATTAAGGTCCGGTTTCGCTGCGGCCGGCTCCCCTGACCCACGTCGGCAGGCCCCAGGCTGTGATGATGGCGCCACAGGCGGAGAGGAACAACGCAGCATAAAGGACACGGAAGTTGTCAACCGGCGGTGTCGATCCGCTCAGCACCGCTGCCATAACCGACGAGCCGAGGATGCTCCCCAGGTACCGCATCGTCGAGAAGAGACCCGCTGCCTGCCCGGCCCGACCCAGTGACACGGTTTCGATTGCGGTAGCCTGCATCGAGGCCATCGAGAGCCCTGAACCGATGCCCAGCAGAACCAGCGGGGCCAGATAGACCGGCCAAGACCAGAACGGAGCGATAGCGAGGAAGGGGAGCGTGCCTAGCGCGATCAGGACTGTCCCCAAGAATGCCGGGAGGCGCCGTCCACTGCGGTCGGAGAGCCGGCCGCCCAGCGGCGAGAAGAAGACCATAGGTAGCGAGAGCCCAGCCAAGAGGAGGCCGACATGCTCGTCGTCCCAGTTGCCCCACCCAATCAGGAACACCGGCAGGGATAGCAGCAGGGTATACATGGTGAGGTTGCTCAACAGCACGGTGGTGACGGCGGGTGTGAAACCTCGCGCTCGAAACAGCGCGAGATTCAATACCGGCTTCGGGGAACGGCCAGTGTGCAGGACCAACGCGAGGCTCGTTCCGACCGCTAGTAGGCCGAGCACCGGTGCCAGCACGAGCGGCACGCCCGGCAGCCGCCAGACAGTCAGAGCGAGCACGAGCGAGACGAGCCCGCAGATCAGCAGCGCTGCGCCGCGCAGATCGAATCGGCCCGTTGACGTGGCCGAGGAAACAGCCGGTAGTCGCAATCCAAGGATCAGGGCGGGGGCGATCAGCAGGATGTTGGCCGCGAAGATCCAGCGCCAGCCTAAGGCAGCGGTCAAGACGCCGCCGAGTGGTGGGCCGAGTCCTGCCGCTAAGGCGAGGGCGGAGGCCACGGTGCCAAAGGCCCGGCCTTGTCGCTCGGGCACTATGAGCGAACGGACCAGCGCCGTGCCGTTCGGGATAGCGGTGGCGCCGGCGACCGCCTGCACCGTGCGGGCGACGATCAGCACCTCGATACTCCAGGAGAGTGCGGCGACGACTGTCGCTACCAGAAAGAGCATAAGCCCTATTAGGAAGAGTCGCCGTCGACCATAGCGGTCGCCCAAGCTGCCACCCAACGGCTGGAAGGCGGCCATGGCGACCAAATACGAGGCCACGATCCAGGAGCCCCAGACGAGCGAGCGGCCGAAGTCTCCCAGCAGGGTGGGGAGCGCCACGGTGATCATCGTCGAATTGAGCGGCGCTAGCATGGCACCAAGCACCACGGTGACGAGAATAGTGCGCTCAGCTGTCCGCCGATCGGAAACCATCCCTGTCGCCTTAGACCCCCGGTCCGATACGGGCGACCCCGGCATTACCCGCGACAACCCTGAGGATGCCTCTGGTGTAGATCAAAATCCTAGAAGCTGGCCAATTCTCTTGAGAGGCCTTGACAGGTCCCGATATTCGTGTTAATTTGATTATCATGATAATATCTATGATAACACAATTAGAAAATGAATAGCATGAATGAGCCGAACAAGGGCGCGACCCGCACCTACAACAGCCCGCTTCGTGCCGAGCAGATGGAGCAAACCCGCGAGCGGATCCTCGAGGCGGCTGCCGAGCAGCTCCTCGAAGAGGGGCTTGAGGAGCTCTCGCTTCCCCGCGCGGCTCAGCGGGCCCGCGTCTCCGTGCCCACGATCTACCGCCATTTCTCGACCAAGGAAGCGTTGATGCAGGAGCTCACGGATTGGGTCGACCGGAAGCTGAAGCTCAGCGAGGTGCCAGAGAGCATCGACGAATTCACGGAGTACATGCCGCGATTCTTCGCGTACCTTGACGAGAACGAGCCCCTGGTACGTGCCCGGCTGCTCTCGAGGGTTCATCGACAGATCCACCAAGACACGAGGCGTCGTCGAGACAAGCTGGTCGAGAAGGCGATGGAAGACGTGACCGCGCGACTCGACCCACTCGACGCGCGACGCGCGTGCGCGGTGGTGCGCGTTCTCATGAACAGCGGAGCGTGGGAGATGATGCGCGTTAACTGGAACCTCACGGGCGAGCAGGCCGGGGAGGCGGTCGCCTGGGCGATACGCATCCTGGTCGACGAGCTTCGTAGGAACCCGAACAGCATGAAGGAGATCACCGGACACTCGAGCAGCGAAAAGGAGGAATTAGCATGACTTAGTAGTAACCGGAACAGCAGGGGTGAGGGGACACCATACGCTCAAGCAGCGAGAGGGAAGAGCAAAGGAGGAGTAACTATGAGCGCCGTGACGGAACTGAAGTTTGAGCCCCCTGGGCCGGGATCCTGGTCCCTCGACTACACCCACTGGACGCGACCGGCGACCCGCTTCCAGGCCGAGGTCTTCCCCGAGCAGTTCGTTCGCGGATTCGGGGAATCCTTGAAGCGCTACGGGCTTCTCCTCGACTACCTCGATTGGGAGTTCGTCAACGGCTTCCCCTACTACTGCCCGCGGCCGGTCGGCGCGTCCAAGGATGCGGTCGGCCACCCACCGAAGCACGTCTGGGACGAGCTCAGGCGCACCGATCCGGAGCTCTCCGAGCGCCTGAAAACGAGCGCCATGGCCGTCGAGCGCAAGCTGTGGCGCGAGGACCTGCAAGTCTGGGATGAGCAGACGAAGCCTGCGGCGATCCGCGACCATCTCCAGCTGCAAGCGGTCGATCCATCGACGCTGACGACCGAGGAGCTGTTAGCGCACCTAGATCGATGCCGGGAAAACCTCAAGCACCAGATCTACTTGCACCACCTCTACAACGTGCCGGCGCTGCTGCCGGTTGGCGACTTTTTCGTGCACGCGCAGCAATGGACCGGACGCTCCGCTATAGAGTTCTTAGGCCTCCTGCAAGGCGCCACGCCCATCTCCCGAGGATCCGCTGACGAACTCGACCGCCTTGCGCGGGCCATTCGGGCCGACTCCAGGGCACACGCGCTAATCGCCTCCCCCAATCCGGCCGGCGACGTTCTCGCGTCCCTGAGCGAACTGTCCGGTGAAATCAGCACGGCGCTCTCTGCCTACCTCCGATTCGTCGGCTACCGTCCCGTCAACGGCGAGGACGTCGGCGAGCCCTACGTACTGGAGATGCCGGAGGTTCTGCTCGGCGCGATTCGCAGCGCCGTGGAAGGGGTAAACGTTGGACCTACGAGAGACGTGCTCGCGCGGCGCACCGCTGAGGCGCGGGACGGCGTGCCGAAGCCCCATCGTAGCGCCTTCGACGAGCTTCTCGCCGAAGCGCGTACCATGTACCGGCTGCGCGACGAGCGGGGGCTCTTCTGCGATCTTTGGGCCGAGGGGCTCACGCGCCGCGCTATCCTCGCGGCTGGCAAGCCCCTGGCCGAGAACGGACGCATTGCGTATCCCACCCACCTCGTCGAGGCCGGATACGACGAGATGCGCTCTCTGATCCAGCACGACGACGGCCCATCTGCCGAAGAGCTGGCGCAACGTGCGCGCTACCGTGCGGAGGTCAGCTTCGTCGACGCGCCTCCGATGCTCGGGGCCGAGCCCGGTGCGCCCCTGCCCGCCGAGTGGCTGCCGCCCGCCGCGGCGCGTATGGAGCGAGCCTTAGGTGCGGCCATAGAGGCCCTCTTCATGGCACCGGAGGCGCGCAGCGAGGCGCGGAAGGTTTATGGCCTCGGGGTAAGCCCCGGCGTCTACGAAGGCTCAGCGCGCCTCGTCCGCGGCACGCAGGACTTTGCCCACATCAAGAAAGGCGACATCCTCGTCACCAAGGCAACGACCGCCGCTTTCAATACGGTGCTACCGCTGCTCGGCGCGATTGTGACGGATCGTGGCGGGCTCCTGTCGCACGCGGCCATCGTGTCGCGCGAGTACGGCATCCCGGCGGTCGTGGGCTGCACCGACGCAACCACTCGCATTCCGGACAGCGCGCGAGTGCGCGTGGACGGCGAGGCCGGCGAAGCGGCGATCGTGGCATGAGACCGATCGCGCTGGTCGAGAGCGTTGACGAGTCGGCGTACGGCGGAAAAGCGGCGCAGCTGGCGGCGGCGATCCGCGCCGGCCTACCCGTTCCGGGCGGCGTGGCATTGTCGTTCGGGTTTGTTGACGCGGTATCCGCCGGCCACCCGACCGCGATCCGCGAGCTGGCGGAGGTCTGCGCCACTCTAGACGGTCCCGTCGCTGTTCGCTCGTCGGCCGTGGGCGAGGACTCCGAAACGGCGAGCTTCGCCGGTCAGCACCTGACGTGCCTGAATGTCCGACCATCGCCGCCGGCCCTGACCGATGCGGTGGGCGCGATCTGGAAATCGGCGTACTCTGGGTCGGCCCTAGCCTACCGGCAGCGCCTGCGGCTACCGAGCGAGCCGCGGATAGGGGTCGTAGTTCAGGAGCTGGTGGTCGCCGATTGCGCGGGCGTCCTGTTCACCCGGAATCCGTTTGACGGCGCCGATGAGATTGTGATCGAGGCCAATTGGGGGCTAGGCGAATCGGTGGTGGCAGGACTGGTTACGCCGGATCACTTCCGTCTGAGCCGCGAGGGGAGGGTGCTCGAGCGCACGCCCGGCACGAAGGACATTGAGGTTCGCGTCCTG